>CALXYD010000004.1 GCA_944392865.1 uncultured Alphaproteobacteria bacterium | reverse complement strand
AGACGGCAAGGCGTTTCTTTTGATGAGGACAATTTGCTGATGTTGATTGCGTTGTGTCGCGAATATCCGGTTTTTTTACTGGAATATGTGCGGCGAAACGGGCAATTAAAACCGGAGTATGAACGAGCTTTGTTTGCATACGCAGATAATGGCTGTCTGGAACTGTATGCAGGCGATGTCGGATCTAGTATGCAAGCGCTATTGTTTGAATCCAAGTCTGGTATATTTAAGGATTCTTTACAGGAATACAGGCAAAAATATGGTCAGTTGACGTCGGCGCAGGAGGACGCTTTGTTTGCCAATGCAGACGAAGATTTACTAGAGTGGTATGCCAAAGAAGCCGGATATAGCACGGATGATTTTTCATTTTGTGCCAGAGTGGCAAAATTGGGGCACTCTTGTTATCTACAAGAATATATCAGGCAACATTATGATTGTCGTAAATGGCTAAGTCCGGATGAGGAAAGGAGAGCATTCTTCTTCGGGGACGATAGTTTTCGTAGAGGATACCTCTACAATTTTAATTTGGATCTTGGCAATTTGGTGCGTGATATTGGTGAATACGGCGGTTCAAGAGATGCCATTATCGCTCAGGATAAAAAGCGGGTATGGCGGTTGTTGGAAAAGCTGGATGAAGCATGCCGAGAGTTTCCCTCGGTTAATTATTTACGGGTTGTCTGTTTTAAATGGGGAGATAGATGCACGAGTAGCGGCAAGGTTAGAGCTTCCTCGGTTATTTCCAGTAATATAGCAGAAACTTTATTATGGGATACTTATCGTTGCTGTTGGATAACTAAGAATGTATATTCTAATTCCAAGCTAGAAAATATTATTCTTGATCAAGTGCGAGAAAATCTTGAGTGGTTGTTGAACACACTGGAAGATGTTGCGCATAAAAACCGCAAGGCACATCATCTGGAATAAGAATTTTGTTAAAAAAGAGGGACAGGCATAACGCTTGTCCCTCTTTTTGTAGAAAGCATGATAAATTTTACAAATGGGAATTTAACCATTCCTCAAGTGTCGCTTGTGAGTTAAATCCAACTTTCGTATCGATTCTCTCACCATCCTTAAATAAAAACAATGTAGGAATGCTTCTGATTTCATATCCGGCGGCGGTAGCAGGGGATTCGTCAACATTTATTTTGCAGATTTTAACTTTATCGCCAAACTCCTTGGAAACCTCCTCCAAAACCGGCCCAAGCTGACGGCAGGGACCGCACCATTCTGCCCAAAAGTCTACTAAAACTAAGCCTTTAGCCTTCAAGACTTCTTCTTCAAATTGGCTGTCATTTATCATTTTCATAGTATTCCCTTTCACTTAAAAAATTATGGCAAACCTAATTGGTCATACTCTTTAGACATCAAAGATTAAATCTTATAGTAAGATAAAAGTTTTATACTTTCATCATATTACAAGTATTAGTCCACAATAAGTAAGTTTCAACCTCTTTTCCCGGATAAATCCGTTGCAGAAGTTTTTTATAATCTCCCAATTGTTTAAGATAAATACTCGGAACATTGCTGACAGTATCTGCTGCCGGACGATTCGTTTTATAATCAACAATAACCACTTTATCCGGTAACACCACCAGCCTGTCTATTTTAGCCGACATAATTTTTCCGTCAACCTCGCCGATAATCGGAACCTCAGCTTGTGAATTTTCTGAAAAAATACTGGGATAAGCCAAGCATAAATTATTAACCTCCTCAACTATTTTATCAATTTCCACCGTTGGAAATTCCGGCAAATATTTTTTCAAAAATTGATAAGCTGCAGATTCGCGCAAAGAAGGATTTAAGGAACCTATATATTGAAGCAATCTATGAATAATCGTTCCCCGGCGATAGAAATTTCCTTTTTCGGTCAAAGGAGAGGCAACAATTTCTTCTTCATCGACATCGCTTTTAGACGGTGAATAGGGCTTTGCCAATGGCGATTCTTCCGGCGCCGGATTGAGAAGATAAGAATAATCAAAATCTTTATCCTCTTTTTGTAACGAAGTCTTTTTATCCTTGACAGAGGCCGATTGCGGAATGTCGTATATAATACGCTTGTCATCATCAGGCAGTGTAACATTTGAAATAAGATGATTTACAAGCAGGTTATACCAAGAACCGTCATCTATTTTGTCAGACTTGGAAAATCCGGCAATATAAAGCCTGTCCTCGGCGCGGGTTAAAGCAACATAAAGCAAGCGCCGGTATTCATCAAAATCTGCGTCAATTTCATCATCTCGTAATTCGTTGCAGTGTTTGTCATAAGCAGCAGAACAAAGGGGAAAATAAAACAAATCTTCTTTATCCCAAAGAAATCTGCAATCTCTCTTTTTATCCTTTGTTCTGACGGTATCTGCTAAAATAACAATAGGTGCTTGCAACCCCTTGGATCCATGTGCGGTCATAATCTTAACCGTATCGCTGTCGCCCTGTTCCATTTCTTTTTTGACAATTACTTTGTCCGATAAAATCCAAGAGATAAAAGCTTCCAAAGTCGGTGTATGATTCGTCTCAAACTTCAACGCCAAATTAAGAAATTCATCAAGGACATCTTCAACTTCCCCTCCCATGCGTGCAATAAAACGTTTTCGCCCGTCAAAACGGATAAGGATGGAGTTGAATAATTCAAACGGGCGCAAAAATCCGGCATCGTTAAGCAATTTTTGCAAATCTTGAGCCAGATTCGCGTATTTCGAATTGCCTAAGATACTGTTGAAAAGCGAGCTGTCGCGCTTATAGCATAAATCGAGCAAATCATCGTCATCAAGTTCAAAAAGAGGGGATTTTAGCACTTCCGCCAAAGACAGGTCATCAGAAGGCAATAATAAAAACTTTCCGAGTGAAATTAAATCTTGCACGGCGATTTGTTCCAATAACTGCAACTTGTCAACACCGGCAACGTTAACGCCCAAATCTTTACAGGCACGGACAAATTCTTCAACAAAAGTATCTCGTTGTTGAACTAAGAACATAAAATCGCCATAACGGACGGGTCTGTTTTGAGAAACAAGAACATCTTTCCCCTCAACCATATTTTTTATGTTGGAAGCAATTTTATAAGCAAGTGCATTAGAAACAGACGGAACGGTTATGCGTTTATCCGGGATAAAATTGCTGTCATCAATTTCTTTTTTACTTTCAGGCATTTCTAAAGGCCAGATTTCCACTTTTCCGCCTTCCCCGACACGATAAGGACGGTGGTTTACCTGTTCATCTGCCGGCACAACGCCTTTTTTGGCAGCATCAAAAGAAAATAGCCGGTTGACACAGTCCATAATTGCCGGAGCGGAACGGAAAGAAACATCAAGATGTATTTTATGAAAATTTTGGCTCTTTTCATCAAAATAATGATACATCTTATCAAATTCCCTGGGATCAGCGCCTTGAAAACTGTAAATAGATTGTTTTCTGTCGCCAACCACAAAAACCGTTCGCGGCAAAGAGCTGCTATACGAGCCGAGACCGGCAAAAAATTCCTGTGACAGCGCGCGGACAATAGCCCATTGGTTAGGTGAAGTATCTTGAGCTTCATCAATCAGAATATGGTCAATACCACCGTCAAGTTTAAAAAGTACCCAGTCTGCCACAGTTTTATTTTCTAAAAGCCGCCTTGCTGTAACAATTAAGTCTTCATAGTCCATAGTAGCATAAATGCTTTTGTATTCATTATAGCGTTCAATAATGTGTTGGGCGACATAAAGTACGGCAACCGTAGATTTTAAAACGCCAAGTGTAATGATTTTTTCTTCTGCTTCGCTTAACCGTTGGGCTTCATACGCCATAAAGTCTAAAATTTCCGGGAAACGCTGTATGGCATATTGACAGGCAAAACGTTTTCTTAATTCGTTATTTTTAGTGAAAAAGGCACTTTTATATGTGGGATAACTGGAAAGTTCAAAATTTTCGGCAGCAACCTGTGCAAAAGCGGCTGCTTTGTTGCTGTCCTCCGTTTTGCCGCCGGTAAAGGCCTCTGTTGCACGGCGAAACATATCCTTGTCAATTCCGGCAAGTACTTCAGTTTTAATCTCATCTTCAGACAAATTAAAACTGATTCCAAGATGTTTTTCCAGCGCTTGAATGATAAGCGAAACATTATTATCGTATTTTTTTAACAAAATGTCAATTTGTGTACGATTTTCCGTAATCATATTTAAAATTTGCGGAAAAGAGGCTTCGCTGACATTTTGAGTTAAATAAGTGATAGAGCGCCCCAACTCTTCAGGATACTCCGATACGGGAGTCCTTAATAATTCTGTTCGTATAGTTTGCAAAATTTCTTTTGCCCGGCGGTCATCCATAACTTCAAAATATGGAGAAATGCCGGCCTCAAGCGGAAAACGTTTCAGAACATCTTGGCAAAAACTATGTATTGTCTGGATTTTCATACCGCCGGGAGTGTCTAAAAGTGTCGCAAACAACGTCCGGGAGAAGTTCAAAAGCTCGTGTTCATTATAAGTGGAAAATTTATCGCCGAGTAACTCTTTTAATTCTTTTTTTAATTCGTCTTCATTTTCAACCGCCCACGAACTAAGCCGTTTGGCGATCCGCTCATTCATTTCGACAGCCGCCGCTTTGGTATAAGTCAGGCAAAGTATTCTCGCCGGATTAACTTTCGCCAGCAAAAGACGCAGCACCCTGTCGGATAAAACCTTTGTCTTACCCGTTCCTGCAGAGGCTTCAACCCAAACGGATTGCTCCGGATTCGCTGCAGCCATCTGCTGCGATGTCGCCAATGCGGACAAATCTTCTTTTAAAGAACTAATGTTATCAGCCATTATTTTCTCCGTCTTCTTGAACAGACCATTCTTTGACTCGCGCTAAATGGTCATAATCCCTATTCTTATCGGCAAATTTAGGAAGTGGTTTGGGGTGATAGGGCATATTGCTTGAATCAAATTTTTTTATAAGTTTAAGCAAATATTCTTCACTTTTCTCTAAAAAGTCATCTTTTTTCGTAGGATATATGTTATCCTGCTTTCCCAGTTGCCAGTAAATAACATTTTCCACTTCGCCGCGGGGGACACCTTCAAAAGAGCCTTTTTCGGCAATTAATCCCTCAATGGGCAACTGCACGGCCTGTCTTTTTAAAACAGCAGTTTTTGCCGGCAATTTCCCTGTTTTATAGTCAATAATGTTAATTTTTCCGTTTTTGAGAACATCAATTCTGTCAGCTTTCGCCGTAAACTTAAAAGCACCGCCAGAGAGAGTATAAGAAATCTCTCCTTTAACCTCATTATGTACGGATGTCACTTCTGAACGATACGGCTGCTCTTGCAGAACAATCCATTCGGCAATCTTTACAAAATTATTCCACCAGAAAGTTTCTATATCTTCGGACAAATCTTCCGCATCAAAATGGTTGCGCCCGATAGAAAGAAGAATGTCTAATGCATTCTCAGGCAGGTTGTTGGGATATGTTGTATTAAATTCTTCAATAATGCTATGCACAAGCATCCCAAAATCCCGCTTGTCCAAAACCCTGTCAAGGTCATTGAGCGGATAAAGTTTTAAAATATATTTTGCATAAGCGGCATACGGGTCGTGTATAAGCAAATCAACACCGCTTGCCGAAAGTTTGCGCGGGCGTTTATCTGCCGGTGGGCAAGGAGCCGGCGCTTTAAGCGGGGCAGAAACAGCGGGTTGTTCCATTGAGTGTGAAAATTTGTAAAGGCTGCTGTCAGATATAGCGGATATATCTGAATTTGCAGCATTTAACACTGTTTGCAAACGAAGAAGCCAACGCGATTTTTTCATCGGAACGCCGTCTACGCGTTCGGCTCGGGTAATAATTACATTAGGAGAAGCCAGAAAACAGCATAAATCAGCGGCAAGAATACCGATGGCTTTTTCAGGCAAATCAAAACCGAAATCTTTTTTCATCGGTCTGGACATCCACATATCGGCATTAGCGGATTTAGGCCATATTCCTTCATTAAATTCGCCCAAAATAACATAATCAAAATGGCATAATCTGGCTTCAATCGGTCCGAGTATACTAAGCCGCGGATGCGTGCCATAAGTGGCGCGGATACTTTCATTACCCATCAATTCCGCCAATAAAGGCAAATAATCATGTCCTTTAATGGAACCGAGAGATGACGCCGATTCTAAAATTTTGGTGGCGAAATTAGCCGCCGTTCTTCCGGCCTCGCCCCGCCATAGTAACTTGTCGCCTGTTTCATCGGCCGAAGACGCAAAAGTCTCCGCCAATTTGAGGTGTTTTATTAAAATCTCCGCAAAAGTATAGGTTTCCGATTGCAAAAACTGATTAAAGCGTGTCAATTCATCTTTAATTTGCGTTATGCAATCCAAAATAGACGGCGATAGATACGCTTCTCTTTCCTCTCGGAGAGCCTTTTCGTATATATAAACAATCTGGCGAAAAGTTGCTGCCGATTTAGAGAAAAGCATAAAAGGATGCTTTAGCAGGGTAATCAAAGCTGTTTCTGAATCTAAATTTTCGGCTGCCTCCGCAATCAATCGGAGAAAAATGCCAACCGGCGATAAGTTTAACGGTAAGCCTGCCGAATCGTCAATTTTAATTCCGAAACGTCCTAATTCGGAAGCTACCCGGCGAGCCAAATTGCGGTCATAAGTTATCAAAGCGGCGGTCTTTTCGGGATATTCCAAAACTTCGCGCATTTTTAGTGCAATAACTAAAGCTTCGTCGCGTTGAGAGTCGCAGTTGATAAAATCAATACCTTCAAGAGCCTTGTTAATGGGAAAGTCTTTAGAAATGGAACGCCACTTGTCAGATATAGACGCCGGTCTCATCAATTCAGAAATAAGCTGTTCTCTTTCAGGGAAATCCGCCGGAGCAATATCAACAACATCAGCCGGTAAGAGGTCAAGTAAATTTAGTAATTTTTTATTTTCATAAAGCGGATGAGTTTCATCAACCGCCTCCCAATAATCAGCATCGGCAAATCGGTCAATACCGGCAAAATAAATAAATCCGTTCGGCAGATTTAAGATACTTTTTAACAGATTTACAAGGACGGGAAAACTTGCGGTAATGCCGGCGGCAACAATCTCCTGTTGAGTTTTCTTTGTTTGCCATACATTTGCTTGATATTGTAATAATTTATTTTTAAGCACACAACTGTCTTCAGCTTCTCTTTCCTGTAAAATTTGTGGCCAGTATTCCGTAATAATCTGCAGAAGTTTTAATGTCTCTTGCCAATGCGTGGCATATTTTTCGGGAACCAAATCTTGCAGCCTGTCAAAAGATAATCCTTGGTTGCATGCCTCATCTATCAATTTTGCCAAATCGCCGGCCAGATTATAAGCTTGTGCAAGGTTAATCTGTTTCAGACCGAAATCGCCGGGCTTTGACATAATCAACCGTGTAAATAGAAACAATCGCTCTTCTTTATGGATAGGTTGGCGGATATCATCAAAAAAATTCTCATACTCAAAACCGTTAAAGAAAAGGTCATCATCATTAGGCTCGCTAATCGGTGTCATTTGAGGCAAAATCGTTGGGCGCATTCCTTGTTTCCGAACAAAGGCTGCCGTCAACATTTGACAGGCTCTCCGGTTGGGCAGCAAAAATAAAACATTGGCCAGATTTAAAGGATTGTTGGCATATTTTTCTAAATAGATACCGGCTAACGTATCCCAAAAAGGACAACTGTAACGGATGTTGAAAACTTTTTTTGATAGATTCGGATAGCTTTCCATATAACCTAATCCTCATTTTGTGCAGTTATAAAGTCAATAAACTTTTGCAAGGCGCGTCCACGGTGTGAAATTTTATTTTTTTCCTCGCTGCTAAATTCGGCAAACGAACGTGTATATCCGGTAGGAATAAATATCGGGTCATACCCGAAACCGGCTTCTCCGGTTTTCTGAGTGGCGATATTGCCGTCTATCCGTCCTTCAAAAGCCTTGTAAGCACCGTCCGGATAGGCAATAACAATAACGCAAGAAAAATGCGCTGCGCGGTTTTGCGGATTCGTATCGTTTAATTCTTTAAGCAATTTATCCATACCAAGGTCAAAATTCCGATTCGGAGCATATCTTGCCGTGTAAACACCGGGCTTGCCGCCAATCGCATCAACACATAATCCCGAGTCGTCGGCAATACAGGGGATGTGCTTTGCCTGCGCTGCCGCCCGGGCTTTTATGTAAGCGTTTTCCTCAAAAGTTCTTCCGGTTTCTTCTACATCGGGAAGACCGGCGTCTGCTGCCGATAAAACCTCTATGCCGTATGGGGCTAAAAGTTCTTTAATTTCGGCAATCTTTCCGGGGTTATGGCTGGCAAATATGAGTTGCTTGATTTTTAACATAAAATACACCTCCTGTGTTAATTGGCTTAACGGCCGATAATTACATATACCCGAATAATAGAGAAACACGACAAATTTTGACGGTAACAGAGACAAAAGTATATCTCTTATTTCATTCGGCGCATTCCTTATTTTCAGGAAATTGCTGGAAGGCTCGTATGGCTTTCAATACCCTGTCAACGGTATTTTCAACAGCCTCATTTTTTGTTTCCACCACAATATCCGCTTCGGAATAATAGGGGTACTCTTCCTCAATATATGTTTGCAATTTACTTTTTATTTTCGAGTCGCTGCATTGCAAAAAAGGCCGTCTTTTACGTCCGGTTGTCCGGCTGTATAAAACATCAATGTCCGCTTTGAGCCACACGGTCAAAGCATTTTTTTTCGCAAGCTGTCGTGTTTGCTCGGCAACAAAAGAACCGCCGCCGGAGGCTAAAACACACGGAGCGCCGGAAAGCAACCGTTTCATAATCCTCTCTTCGCCGGCACGATATTCTTCCATTCCGAAACACTTAAAAACATCAATAACCGACAAGCCTGCCGCTTTTTCAATTTCCTGGTCACCGTCTACAAACGGAAGATTTAGTTTTTTGGCCAACCGCTTGCCAACGCTGGTCTTTCCGCTGCCGATAAGCCCGACCAATAAAATTATTTTATTTATATTTGCCATATTATTGCTATGCATTCACTAAAAATTATGATTCTGACTTTACAATAAAGAATATAATGTTAACAATAATAATCAACACTTATTTGCGCAAGATAATCGGAAACGTTCTTATCGGGAGGAAAATGATGAAAAGCAAGAGTAAAAAAACAACTGTATATGTGATTTTGGCTGTAATTATTTTGGGAATAGCCTACACGGCTTGTAAAGATATAACCCCGGAACAACAACGCGTAACGGCAAAGGTTGAGCTGAAATTAAACAAATAGGCGCGGTATAATGGGCGACTATGTTGATGATTTTTTAGATGCTAAAGCTGTGGAAGAGGGGGCGGCCTTAAATACATTGCAGGCCTACCGCAACGATATCCGACAATTTATAGCCTCAATTGCGCCGCGGGATATCCGCAAAGTAACAACATCGGATATAGAGGACTATTTAAAAAGGATAAAAGATGCCGGTAATTTGCCTAAAACCGTATCAAGAAAAATCTCCTGCATACGGGAGTTTTTTAAATTTCTGCAAAGTGAGAAAATAGTGGAGGCAAGCCCGGCTAATAAGTTAAGAACACCGAAAATCGGCAAAAGCTTGCCGCTCTTTTTAACGGCAGAAGAAATAAAAAAAATGTGTGAAGTTGCCAAAGAGGGAGAAACTTTTGCCTCAAAAAGAATGAATGTAATGGTACGGTTGATGTATGCATCAGGCTTACGTGTATCCGAATTGGTGTCCTTGCCTGAAAATGCGATAAATTACGATTTGCGGCAGATTTTGATTTATGGCAAAGGCAGCAAAGAGCGTATTGTTCCTGTAACTAAAGGGACAATAGAAGAAGTTTTTGAATATTTACAATACCGGGATAAATTTATCAAAAAAGGAAAAAACGGTTGGCTCTTTCCGTCATCGCGCTCGTTGTGCGGGCACATAACCCGAGATGGCTTTTTTAAGGGACTGAAGCGATTGGCGATAAAAGCAGGAATATCGCCGGAAAAAGTTCATCCGCATATTTTAAGGCACTCATTTGCAACCAAGCTGGTCAATGATAAAGCGGATTTGCGCTCAATCCAAAAGATGCTTGGACATGAAAATATTGCTACGACCGAAATCTATACGCACATAACCACGGAAAAATTAATGAACGAGGTAAAAAAATATCATCCTTTAACCAACAAACATCGCAATGAAAACAACGGTTGATAAATGGCAAAAAAAATAAAGATAAATATATCCGAAGAGCCCCACTGTAAAGCATTAGAAAGTTTAGGCAGTATTTTTAAACCGCTGATAAAAGACTTTGTTTCTGCCGAAGACTTTATAGAGGCGGATATTTTATTGAATTGGCAATATATTATCGGCGGACAGATAGCGGCATATTGTTTTCCGCGAAAGGCAAAATTTAATCCGCGCGACAATACGCGAACGCTTTTTGTGGAAGTTCCTGCCGGTGGTTATGCTCTGGAAATGCAACATCGTGAAGAATATATGTTGGAGAAAATAAATGCGTATTTTGGTTATAAGGCGATTCATAAACTGAATATTGCTCAAAATGTTAAATTGCAACCGCGCCTCCCCGCAGAGAAAAAAAGTAATAAACAAGAAATGACCGAAAAAGAAAAACAACAGCTAAAAGAGCTTATGCAGGGCGTGGAAGATGAAAAATTAAAGGAAATTTTAACCAAGTTGGGCGAAAGTATAATCCTGTCTAACCGGAGGGAAAACGATGCAAAAAATGATTAAGAGAATAAGCCGGATATTGGCATTACTGGCCATGTATGTAATATGCGCGTATGGTTATCTGACGACAAAAGGATTTATTTTTACGGACGAAGCACCGGTTTTATCAAACACGGCGCAGGCAAAAGAAGAGTTTTCCGTGCCGGTAAAAGGCGAAGTGCAAATAGGCAAAAAACAGTTGCGTTACTGGGGGGATGAAAAAGCGCCGCTAACAATTTATGATTTTTCATCAATGGCTTGCTCGCATTGCGGTGATTTTCATCGCTTCACATTTCCCAAACTGGAACGAGACTTTATAGAAACCGGCAAACTTCGCTTTGTTTTTGTGCATTTCCCGATAGATGCGGTATCCATGCGGGCGGCAAAATTATCTTATTGCCTGCCCCCGGAAAAATATGAAAGTTTTATTTCCGCTCTGTATAAGAAAAAAGACTGGCTGTTTTCCGGTAAAGACGAAACCTTAAACAAATACGCCCGGGAACAGGGGCTTACGGATGCTGAAATTAAGGCTTGTGATGATGATAAAAAGTTGACCAGCGATATTTTGTTGACCCGCAATAGCGCCATGGAAACATTTGGTATTAGCGCCACCCCGTCATTTCTCGTAGCAGGGGCAGACGGCAAAGAGCTGATAACCGGCACCCGCAAATATGAAGATTTGTCCGAATACTTAAATAATCGCTTAAATAAGAGGAAAAATGCAAAAAATTCCTGAAGACATCCAGGCGCTGGAAAAGAAAATTGCCGCAATAAAAAAGAAAACATCCGGAGAGCCTGAAACAGAAAATAAACATACGCAATTTTCCCATCTGGCCATGGGGTTGCGTTTGGGCGTGGAATTGGCTTCCGGAACGATTGTCGGTGCGGCAATAGGGTATATGTTAGACGAAATGTTTGACTTTCAGTTTGTTTTGTTGCTAATATTTACCATATTCGGAGGGTGTGCAGGAATGTTAAATGCTTACCGCTATGCAAAAAGTGTAAATGATATCGGGGAAAAATGAGGAGATAACCGTGTCAGGTCCTATGGAACAATTTGAGATAAAGAGGCTTATTCCGCTTGATATAAACGGATATGACGTCAGCTTTACAAACTCTTCCCTGTGTATGCTTATATCGGCGTTGTCCGTTGTCGTTGTATTTGCGCTTTGCTTGCGGAAAAAAACTTTAATCCCGGGGGTGGCACAAAGTATTCCCGAAAGTGTGTATGAATTTATACATAATCTTGTTCTGAATAATGTCGGAAAAGAAGGGCTTAAATATTTTTCATTTATTTTTACTTTGTCATTGTTTATTGCTACCGGAAATTTGCTTGGCCTGTTTCCTTATAGTTTTACTTTTACGTCCCATTTGGCAGCCGTTGGCGCTCTGTCGGTTTTCGCTTTGCTCTTTAATATTTGTGTCGGAATTAAAAAGAAGAAACTGGGGTATCTCAGAACGTTTATGCCTAAAGGTATACCGTGGCCTTTGGCACCGTTGATTATTCCGATAGAAACGATTTCCCTGCTTTCAAAGCCGTTTAGCCTGACCGTGAGGTTAGTGGCTAATATGACGGTCGGCCATGTTATGTTAAAGATAATAGCGGGATTTATTGTCAGCCTGAAAATAGCAGGGGTGGTTCCGCTGCTTTTTGACAGCGCTATAATAGCTTTTGAAATTTTTATCGCAGTCCTGCAAGCCTATATATATACAATCTTATCCTGCATATATTTAGGCGATGCATTACATTACCACTAACTGTTATTTTAGAAAGGAAAAAACATGGAAAACATAATAGCTTCAGATGCGGCAATCTTTATCGGCGCAGCGATATGTACATTGCCAATGGCGGCATCAGCCTGGGGTGTGGCAAAATTGTGGATATCTATGATTGAAACCGTAGGCCGCAATCCGCAGGTAAAAAAAGATGTTGATACTTATGGTTGGGCGGGGTTTGCAGCTGTTGAAGCCATCGCTTTATACTGCTTGGTTGTCGCTCTTATTATATTGTTTAAATAATATGGATGGTAAATTATGCCGCAGCTGGAGATATCAACCTATTTGCCACAAATCTTTTGGGTACTGTTGATTTTTATCTGCTTTTGGCAGGTAATGGATAAATTGATAATTCCCAGGATAGCCGAGGCTATTGAAGCCAGAAAGCGTAAATATGATGATTACATCTTAAAAGCAGAGCAGATTAACAAAAAAGCCCTTGCTTCACTGCAACGGTATGAAGAAGCTCTGGCTGCGGCCAAAACATCTGCCGCACAGCAGATTAAACAAAGCGAAGATGAATTAAAACAGATGATAGCGGAAAAAGAGGAAGCTATCAATCGGCAGTTAAAAGAAACCATAGCCGAGAATGAAGCAAAGCTTAATAAAGAAAAAGAGGCAAGCTTCGTTAAAATAGAAGAAATGTCGCAAAAAGCGGCGTATGCAATCATAGAAAAGTTGGGGCTATCCATATCAATGGATGATTTGCGCCAAATATCAGAAAAAGAGGAAAATAAATGAATACGGCAACTGCAGATATTGTAGAAGAAACTTCTGCCCACGGCGAAGTATTTTACCTAAGTGCGGAGTTTTGGGTCGCCGTAGCTTTTGTGCTTGTCATTGCGTTGCTCGCCAAACCGATAATTAAAGCTCTCTCAAGTCTGATTAACAATAGAATACAACGGATAAAAAAAGAACTGGCCGAAGCGGAAGAATTAAAACTTGAGGCTCAAAAGCTATATGCGGAATATGAACGCAAGTTTGCCGAAACGGATAAAGAAATAGCGCGCATTACGGCCGAAAGGGAAAATGCCATAAATGAAAACAAAGAAAAGAGATTAAGGGAACTCAATAATTTTCTGCAAAGAAAACAAATTGAGGTAGAAAACAGGATTGAGCAGGAATTTGAGCAGGCCGGTGCAGAGATAAATTCTGCCGTAGGGCAACGGACAATAGAAATATTGCAAAAAGTCATTAGCGTAAAATTAACCAAAGCAGATTATAATCGCCTTATAGAAAATTCAATAAGCAATATAAAAGCTGTTTCTGAGATAAAATAGCAATAACGTTGGCCTATGGGGAGATATAAATGGAACTTTTGCAACACAGTTTTTCTGACTTGTATATCAATTCAAACAAAGATTTTTATATTTCCGATGAAAAATATCAAAACAGCTTAAAGAGAGTAGAGCCTGACGACAAGGAAGAGTTCTATACAAGATTGCTGGCGATTGCTCATAAGACAAGCTCTTATTCAATGAATTATAAGGGAACGTTCTTCCGTGTGGAAAACGTGATGAGCGTTAACGGAGAATTGTATTGCCTTCGCCGTATGCCTTTAACGATTCCCAGCATCCACAATTTAAATTTTGACCATCGCTTTGTGCAATATATGCTTTCGCTGTCAACACAAAGCGGATTGATTATATGGGGCGGAGCAACCGGTTCCGGAAAAACAACTGCCATATCAAGCCTATTGGCTGAATATTTGAATCTGGAAGGCGGATTCGCATATACAATTGAAGACCCGGCGGAAATGCCGTTGGAAGGCGAGTATCAGTCATTTAACGGTTCAATAGGCTTCTGCAAACAAACCGAGGTACAAAATGATAACTGGCGTGACCCGTTGAAATCCGCTCTGCGCTCTAAGCCGCGGTACATACTGATTGGCGAGATAAGAACACCGGATGCAGCCTGTGAATGTCTGCGCGCGTCAATTTCAGGACATCTTGTTTTAACCACCATTCATGCAAGCTCTATTACGGATGCTTTAAGTTCTCTGGTAAAATACGCGAGTTTTAGCATGAGTGAAAGTTCGGCTTATGATATTTTATCTCGCGGTATTTTGACGATCGTGAAACAGGATTTGGTTGGCACGGAAAATCATCGCCGCCCGCGCATAGAAACATTATTTGCTAATCCGGACTTGAACAAAGGTTGCTCCGTTCGGTCAATTATTCGTAGCGGAAAATTAAACCTGGCGACATCAATTGAAATGCAGGCGGCACGTATGTCTCAGTCATTACCGTTATTCCAGTAGATTTATTTTAACGTCCATATTACGGTATTTTTTCCTTCTGCACAAATATCTTTAGTTTTATATGTTTGTACCGGAAGTGAATATTCGCCGCCCCAAGTAAAGCTGATCTCGCGGCTGTCATTACCAATAATTATTTGTTCAATATTTACCAATTGCTCTTTTGTTAGAGGATATTCAGCGTATGATATACATTGTGCTTTCGTTAGAGCCGGCGCAACAATATCAAATGTTTGAGAACGGGGCATAACCGTTTCCGCCGTGAGACCTTGCCCGACAAGAATATTTAAACCGCCGGATAAAACAAGCTTATTCCCCTTTATAAAACGTCCTTGCACAATCCTGTTTTTCAAAACCGATTCCGTGGACAAGCCCCAGTAATCCGGTTTATCGGCATAATAAGAGCGCATATCTTCGGCAATTGTAAAAATATCGGAAATATTGCGGGTAATATCCTTTTGTGAAGAGGAGCAGGTGTAAATGCCGAAAATAATAATCAAAAAGGGAAGTCCGGCTTTTAGGATTAACTCTTTTTTATTTACAACAAATTCTTTGAGCCGGGAAAGATACTCTTCACGCTTGTCATAATAACGACAAACGGTAATTTTTACAGAACCGCAAAACGCAACCGATTTGTTAAAGATACGTTTCAATGGCGGATAATCAAAAAGCATCGTCACATTACCCCATCGCGCTGGTAATTTGGTCTTGCATTTCAAACACGCCAAAAACCGCCCAGGCAATAATACCGGAAATAGCGAACATCGCGACCATATTTAAAATAGACGCTTTCTGCTCAACCGCTTCCGCCGATTCATCAAGCCAGTCATTTGCCAGCCTGTCCAAAGCCTCTTCAAAATTATCCAATTCAGCATAAATACGCAAGTCGGCAACAATTTCTTTATCCGGAAAGTTAAGCTTGGATTTTGATAATGCCTGCCCGAGGTTGTCACCGTTCTTAATAAAATCCATAGCTCTGTCAATACGTTCACGCAGGTAACGGTTCGAGTCCTTGCGTAATGAAGTCAATGCAACAGAAATCGGCACCCCGCCTTTGATAAGCGCAGACAAAGAAAGCAACCAGGTAATGCCCATAAACATCTTATAAAGCGACCACGGCGGGCAATCGTCAATGGCTTTTCTGGTCGGCCCCGTCCAAACGCCGATAGTAGCATAAATCAGAAGAAATAATGCTGGAAAGAAAGAAAAGGCCAACAACCAATTCTTTTGAATCCAAGAAGAAACCGCAACCAAATCCTTTGCCGTACCAGTCCAACGCGCACCGGGCGCCGCATCAATCATCGGCGGCACCATATATGCACCGATAGCATAAATAATTAACACCGACATCAACAGCAGAAAAGAAGGATAAGCAATCGCACCGATAATCGGCTTCAGCATACGTTCCGTTCCCTCAGCAACTTTAATCAAATTTAGCAACGCGCTTTCCAAGTCCGACATATCGCCAACGGAAAGCATCAAACGCTCACGGCTCGGAGCCCAGCCTTTGAGTGCGTCGGAAAAAGCATAACCGTTTTGGAGGGATTTACCCCAAGAAGCTATTGCAATAGCCATCGGTTCGCCGGGATGTTTGCCGTTATCCGTAATACTGTCATACATAATATCCAGCGCGTTCATTAACGAAAACCTGTTTCGCAAAAGCGATGCGAGCTTTTTGTATACCTTAAGACGAGCCTTGCCTGCCATTCCAACTCTGAACTGGGCAAAAGAAACCTCTAAAGAATTTAGAGACTTCATCGCTTTATTAAAAGAGCCGTTATTTGCTTCATCTTTTTTCATATACAATTACCTCTTAGTATACCGGACGCTGGTCAATCAATCCGCACCAACGCTCAACTTCGTCCATATCAATTTGCCCTTTAATCATACGCTCAATCGCGGCATCTTTTAACGGACGGCCGTTAAGTTCGCTGACCCAATAGTCAATAGCTTTAGCCGTTTCATTATCAATCATCAGTTTCAAAAAGTGTGAATCCGGCAAAATAATCTCATCAACAGCCATTCTTCCCTTAAAGCCTTTATAACCGCATGCTTTGCAGCCAGGGCCACTGACATAAACGTTATCTATACCATAATCGCCCAAAGCATTGCGCAAGCGCTCAAATTCAGGAGAACCTTCTTTTGTCTTAATCGACTGGCGGCAATTGGGGCAAAGTTTACGGAACAAACGTTGAGAAACAAGTCCCTTAACCAATTCCGGGTCATTCAGCAAATATGGTTGGATACCCATATCGCGCAAACGGGTAACAATCGCCGGCGCTGAGTTCGCGTGCAATGTTGTCCACACGCCGTGGCCGGAAAGTGCGCCCTTAAAAGTTAATTCCGCCGTAGACAGAGAACGCGTTTCACCAACAAGAATAACATCCGGGTCGGAACGGAGCGCTGCAGACAAAGCCTTCGTAAACTGTTCATTCTTTTCTTCTTCTGTATTGGCATTGGTAACTGGCATCTGCCGCGCCCCTGGAATAGGATACTCCGGCGGGTCTTCCACGGTCAGCAGATTTATCTGATAATTTTTTTCTTGCAGTAGTTTAATCATATTTCTTTGCAACGTTGTTGATTTTCCGGAACCCGTCGGTCCGGCAACAACGTTCAAGCCGACCGCCATACTGCGCATTTTATAGAATAAATCTTCTTCGTATTTGCCAAGCCCGAGAGAACGCAAATCTGAGCTGCCTTCAGGGTTGTCATCGGCATACAGAAGACGCATAACCAAATATTGTGAACCGAACGCGATAGGGTTAAATTGCAAACGAATGGCCAACACGTTATGCGGCAACATCAACTTTCCTTTAGAGCCACGTAACGGTGTAGAACCTAGCTTTTGCGCACCCTGAAATTCGTTTTGCGAATAGTTGGAGTCGGAAATATCCGCTGACGCAAAAACCGAACGCACAAACGCTTCGCCCCACTCTCCGCCGTATTCGTTTTGTTTAACCATAATACCGTTTTCACGAAACAAAACTGTCGAAGACGAACCGACGATAATGTGTACGTCGGAAACTTTTTTTTGCGAGGCTCTTTGAATAATATTGATGAAGTCGATTTGCATCTGCATATCTTCGGCTTCTTCGGCAGACACATCAACTGTACCTGCGCCGCGTTCAGCGTATGCATAAATAGCAGCAATCTCATTTAAGGTAACGAACCTCGGCGGCTTAATCGGAATTTTCCGCCGTTTGACATTAGCTTCAAAGTTATAAACCGCACCATCAAAACGGTTATCCTTGGATACCAGAAAAGTTCCGTCGGAAAACAACGCCAGCAAGCGCCGTGTTTCATTTGAAATGGCAAAATCCGAACCGTTGACCGTCAATAATTTATTATTATTGGCAAACAACTGGTCAAACAAGTTAACTTTCTTAACTTGCGAAGCGCCGCCATCTTCATCTTCAAAATTAGATTCAGGGCTTTGCTGTTGCTTTGTCGTATCTTTTTGCTCTTCTGCCATATCTGTTTACCCGGATTCCTAAAACTATTTCTTTTTCGTATCCTCTTTAAGCGTCGGAATATAACCGTCAATGGTTCGCCCGACATACAAGTAATCATCTTCGCCATCTCTGCTGAATTTGGCATAATCGGCACCGATTTCACTGACAATATGTCCCGTCGGTAATGGGGAACCTATTTTCAACGATAACGGTTGTCCGTTTATATCAATAACTTCAACAACCATATCATTGGCTCTGCCGCTAATGCCTAAAATAGCATATTGCGAACTCAACTTTGCCGGTGCTTCTTCTTCCACAGCCATATCCTCCTCAGCTAAAACATCATCGCTTGCATCAGATGCCGTTGCTGAAGCCATCATTGCTGCCACTGCCGCATTTTTACTCTTCAGCTCATCAATCGATTGTGATTTGAGGTATAAGCTGTTTTTAGCATTTTTGATAATCTGCGCATCTGCGGCAACACGTTTACGAAGTTGTTCGTTTCTGGCCTTTAAATTCTTAACAATACGTTCAAAATTCGCTTTTGCGGCTTCCGCAACCTGAATATTTTTCGCCGAAGCGTCCAAAACTTTTCCGATACGTTGCTTAAACAATTCTATAAGCTCTTTTTTCTCGCTTTCAACTGCCGCAATTTGCGCATACAGGCTTTCCTTTTCTTTAAGCCATTTTTGCTGATTAACCAACATTTGGTTCATATAAGCATTTAACAGTTTGCGTTGCTTCAAAATCTCAAACAGTTGCTCTTTATCTAATAGTGCCTGTTTTTCTTTTAAGACTTGCGCTTCAATTTGCTTCTCTTTTTCTAAAGATTGCAATCTGCGTTCTTCTTTCTGCCTCTCTAAATCTTCCGCATTTTTTTTACGGATAGCACGTTGAGCCTCAATTTCATTGCGGATTTTTTCTCTACGCAACTCAAGGGTAAGCAAAGTCGTACTTTTTTCAATCTCAGACATCTGTGAGAACAAATCGCTGTCCATTTGTGATAAAACGCTGTTTCCTAAAGCTTCTACCGGATTCGCTTTATATTGAATGTCCTTAGGTAAATCAGCATCATTTAAAGCAGACGCTGACGCAGGAGAATCGGCTTTCTGAGGAGCTGCCGGTTGAGCCGGCGCATTGATAGATTTCATTTTTAAATCAAAATTAAAATCAGCAGCTGTCGCGGCATTATTATTTGCTGCAGGATACGCTCCGGCCGCCGGAAGGGCAGGGGCTGAGCCTTGATCTTGTGTTTTTGCTGCCGCAGGTGCCGCCACGGGCATACCGGCGTTAGCTGAACCTTTCGCCGGAACTGATGCAGATACCGATTGCATTGATGTGTTAGCGTTTGCCAAATCATTATCATTTGAAGTTGGCAGATTCGCATTCTGTATCATAGAAGCCGCTTGCGCCGGATTCGATACGGCAGGAGCAGTTGCTTTCGGGGCATTCGTAGAAACACTTTTAGCCTTTGATGGCGAAACAAGCGCCTGTTTGCCGCTATTAGTACTAGGGGCATTATTTGTTTTATCCGAGACATTGATAGGCAAATTAGCATCGCTGACGGATATGACCGGCGCATTTTCCGCATATACAGGCATCGATGCCGCTAACAGGGCAAAAACAAATAATTTCAAGAATATATTTTGCTTCCTACTGAACATAAATTGTCCCCTCATAATTCCATACGCCGTTATTATAACGTATATTATTAACCTTAAGTCCTGAAAATTTTGTTAACATCGGTTTCCAAACATTTGGATCGTATGTAGAATTAAGCCTGAAATTTAAAGAACCATAAACTTTCTTTCCGGCGCGAACTTGCCCTTCCGTCAAAGAAATGGACATATTAAGCGTCTGAAACAAGTCATTTATCATATTTCTAAGCTGTGTCATATTTTTTGTCGGGATAGAATTGACCTTCTTTACCGATTGAAAAGGAAGAGATACGGTAACGGATGTTCCCCTGGGGTCAATCGTTTTATTCGTAAAGGTCATTCCCGAGTAAGATAATGCCAGTTCAATCCAAGACAAGCGCCCCATTTCGCGACGCCACGATGTAACCACGCCGGAGGCCGAACATGTAACGCCGCCGTTCACCCACCCCGGAGTTGAAATAGCAACCAGCGCTTGGATTCTGTCTCGGCAATTATCTAAAAGCCACTCCGTATCAACCATCGATTCCCAAGGTGCCGGAACAATCTTCTCAACCTCTTTAACAACTTTCTTTTGCGCCCTTCGGGTAACGACTTTATTTTCCTGTGTTTTTGTCGCAAAAAAGGTATTGGCAATAAACATAACCAGCCATGCACCGGCAGCAATTGATAAAACAACGACAATGGCTAATTCCGCGCCGCGCAAAGCGTTGATTTTTTCCAACTGGACATCAAGTCCTTGCGCAAAAACCTCTGATAGGCTCTTCTGCTCGGTTTCATCAATTCCCCACTCTTCTGGAGCAATTTTCCGTGACCAATCCGGAACGGAAAGCATTGACATAAATTGCTCGCGAGCGTCTTCCTCTTTTACAAAGAGAACATCGCCGTCAGACAAGATAACATCATTTCTGACGCATAAATACCAGTATCCGGCATCAACCTTAAAGACAGCCAGAAGTGACGAAGCATCGCTCATCGCCGTAACCGCGGCAACGGCGGCAACTTTCATACCTTTCTTGAAACCCTGTGACGAAAGAGCCAAACCGAGCTGCGGAGATTTACCGTGCTTAACACAGAACAAATCCGCGCCGACTAATACATTTTCCGCTGCTTCTTTCGCATCAAGAAAAGGAGCCTCGACATTCTGCAGACTTTCCCAAAAAATGCTTGCCGCATACTGAACACCGTCAACAGTAAAGCTGGAAGCCCATTCTTTACTGCCTTCTGCTGACGGATCATCCGCATCTAATAATGTATTGTCTTCATCTTCCGCCACGGCTTATTCCCCTAAAATTTCATACGTGATTCCGGCATTAAAGGCGATTCTAATACAATCGGCGTTAACAAAATAACCACAATACTACGCGTCTTATCAACTTTTTCATGACCGCCGATGATATTGTTATTTGCTTCGCCTAATCCGGCTTTATCGCTGGTTGTTTCAACACGTTCATAACCGGAAAGAACCAGAGTTTCGCCAGACTTCAAAGCCACTTCTTGAGAGAATCCGCGTTCCTCAATAATCGGATTCTGAATATAGCCGGATTCTTCCGAGCTGTCCAAACTAACATTTTCCAAATCAAGCAAATCTGACAAGTTCAAACTAAACAGCATCATCAAACGCCCGTGATCCATAATGCGCGGTAAAACATCTAACGTAAAACCTGTCTCAATTTCTTCGGTTTCAACCGTAACATCGTAACTGGCCTCACCGCCCACGGTACCGTTATTCGTTTTGGTGTATTCGGAAATGTAATTCTGTGTCTTAACAACCTGAATAGGTGCCGGCTTATTATTCATCGTTGTAACCGTACCACTGGTCACCAACGTGGTTACGCCTTGGGTGGACAAAGCTTGTATAGCTGCATTAACCGTAATATCTCCGCTCAATATTTTCATGGACATACCACTGTTGCCATCAACCAAGCCTGTCGGACCAAAGTTATTATCGCCGAGCGTGATATTTCCGCCGGAAGCCGTTCTGTCTCTAAACGCCGCATCCAAATCAAACCCGAACCCGCGCGATTCGTCAACTTCAACTTGCAAAACTTTGACGCTGATTGCCACTTGTCTGGACAGTCGGATATTTTGCTCATTTATAAATTTTGCAACTTTCTTTATTTCCGTAGGCGTTGCAGTAATCGTCAACGTACCGTTCATCTGATCTGTAATCAGGCTGGAACCGGAACCTAGCATAGACTTAACTGCGGTAATAATATTCGCCCACAAATCAATACCGGAAACACCGCTCGTAATACTGCCGCCGCCTGAAGAGCTGCTAACGCTCGAAGTCATTGACGGCTTTGTCGGCAATGAATAAAGCGTAAAGGTTTTTGTTGTATATTTGTAAATGTAAATCTCACCGTGTTCATACTTCCACCATACGCCGAAGTGGGAACAAACTTCGTCTAACAAACCGCTGAGCGAACCTTTGTAGGAAACAAGCATCCTTGATGTATCAGACCATTTTGACCCAACTTTTTCAACCGTAGGCGCATTTTTATCTGCCGCCGCTTTTGCCGGACCTTCCAATTGCGGCGCAAAGCGGATTTTAATTGAACTTATCTGGCTTATCATGCTCCCGATTTCATAGAGCGTAATCGGGCGGTTGCTAACCAAAGTAACGCCGTCGGCTGTCTCCAGATATCCCGGCAGAGGTTTGTCGCCTTCATACTCAATTTCACTCGTATCGCCAAGCCATATATCATCTTTGATACGAATAACATCTGTATCGGCAACAGTTTGCGGCGCTTTTGCATCTTCTTTATACTTAATCGTCGCGTCCACATCTCGCTCAAGTGCGGCATCATAATCCGTTGGCAGGGAGCACGAGGCAACGCCCATTAACAAAATACCTGCAAACCCGATTAAAATTTTGTTGTTAGTAAGCATTCTCGTTCTCCATTGTTTCAACAACTATAACACGGTTACCTTTATAATAAGTGGCGATAGGCGCCGGCCTTGCCCTTGCAAATGCACGGATAAGCGCAGAGCTGACATCGGCAAATTTACCCTTGAACATAACGCCGGCACTTAAAATATAATTGCGATTCGTGTTCCAAAGCAACTTCCAGCCGGACATAGCGCTCCACTTTGTCAGAAGCTCACGCAGATTCTCACCTTCTTCAGCCTCCCAGGTCAATACGGTGTCATCGCCAATCTGAACTTCGTCAATGGATACATCGGCAACCATTTTCTTTTCTTTTCCGACATCGGTAAATTCAATATCGTCATCACCGGTTTCTTCAACATAATCGGCAATATCAAAAGATTCTTCCGTAAATTCCGAAGTAATAACGTCATCATTTAAAATATCATCGCATTCTTCTTCGCATACAATTTCGTATGTTTCTCCATCTTCAGAATTTACCTTGACTTCGCGAATTTCAACTGTCTTAACGTTATCGCCGCGCTTAATCTGATTCTGTTTTGTTGCCGGCTTGCGTATAATAACCTGCCCTTTGCTGTTTTTGATGGTCTCAGGCTGCGGCTCTGGTTGCACTTCAGCTTTAGGTTCCTCTTTTTTCGGGAGAATTGGCGCCGAAAAAGCATATTCCTCGGGCTGTGTCTCTAGCTCCAGCGACCCTGTCTCGCTAAACACACCGTCATCAACCATATATTTGCGGGTATTCTTTGCTCTCACGGTATCACGGACGACAACCTTTGGAACAACAACATCGTCTTCAAGGCCGGGCTGTATGGTTGCCGTAAGGTTATTCCCCGCTCCGGAAGTCGTATACAGGTGGTCGCGCTTAGTCCTCTCTCCGTAAGCCCGGTAGTCTGCTTCGGTTTTGGTGTAGTTGGTCAACGCTGTATCGTTGCAGCTAATCCCGTTAACGCCACACCGGTTATAAGGGTTAACCGTAGCGTCAATGACAGGGGCTTCCTCTTCCGGGATAATTATGTCCACTTGCTCATTGTTGCCTGAAACGCCGCTACACGCGGAAACACCGCATACACATAAAAAACAAAACGGTAATAAATAACTCTTTTTCATAATGTAACCTACTGTTTAACCCACTCTTAACTCTACCATAAATATTAAATTTTTATTTATCAAGCTTAACGCTTTATTTATAAGACGTTTTATTTGTTATCGGAAAATACGGTCTATCGCGTGCGCTTTTTCAGTTGTAAAGTCCGGATAACAAAAGCGTTGGGTTCCGTCAAAGAAAAGACTGTGTCTATTTTCTTGGGATCAACGCCGTTATTCATAAAAATAGTATACAGAAGGTTGAGTCTCTTTTTCTGCAATTCAATAGACGCAGTCGCATCTAAACGGATTTGCAGATAGGAGGCGTCCTCCTGCGCTTTTTCGGAGAAAGCTTTTAACCAGCGCAATGTCTGGCCGGAAATTTCCGCTCTCCCCGGTTGGAAAGAAAGTTTAAGCTCTGAAGGAACAATCTTCCGCTTCGCTTGTTCTTCTTTTGTTTGTTGTAATGTTTCATAAAAGCTGACTAAAGCATCGTTGCTGGAGTTGTTTGTCTGCGGTTGCGGAGTTTCTCCCTGGCTGCTGTAGGATGCGGCTTTTTTTGGTTTGTTTCTGGGTTTGTCTGGCTGCTGTGTTTCTTTCTTATCGGTAAACCAGGAAGAAATACTGTTAAGAAAACCGGATTCTTTCTTTTCCTCTGCTTTTGCTACCGGCTTTTTTGGTAAAACCTTTAACTCGCTGTTTTCTGTGCTTATAATATTTTTTTCTTTTTGGGTAGGAGCGGCTTTGGCGCGCGCATTCTTTTTGCTTGTGTCTTTTTTTGTTGCTGAGACGTCGGAAATAAATGTCGGCGTCAGATTTTCATCATTTAATATCTCATCGGGAATGGGGAATATAATGCTCTGTTTAATTCTCTCTGCAACTTTATACGAGATGTTTTCATCGGTTTCCGCAATTTTTTGAGCGTTATCGGTAAACAAATCCTCAGGTTCATTGTCTTGATATTTTTCAAGTAGCTTCTTATTGTCAATATGCTTGCTGCCCCTTGCTACAACCCAGGGGTTGTCGGCCGCAAAAGTCTCTTCTTCCGCAAGCGGATGTGTTGGTAACATGGCCACTTTGTTGTCATCGTCGCTTTGCGCTATTTCAATGCCAAAATCGTTGTTGCTGGCGGTTTCGTAATCAATGGGAATAATATCGTCATCAATATTGATGCTCAATATTTCTGCGTCATCTGCCCCGTCAATATTCTGTTCCGGCGAATAGGCAATTTCCAATCCTTGCAGACCCGTATCGTCCAAAATATCGGCTTCAGCCGGGGGGAACGCTGCGAAAATGTTGGAATTAGGCGTAGACACGGTTGGCGCGGAAGCGAAAAGTGTTTCTTTCTTAACTTCGGCAATAACAAGATTGTCGTTAAGCGGCGCAACACGGTCACTGGGTTTGAACAAGTCAATCTTTATATTGTGGCGAATATTGGGGCGAAACGAACTTTGCGATGACGACGAATATAGCTGTCCCGCTACCGACACGCTAAGCAAAGAAAGGCCAAAGCCTATAACAAAATTTGCCATACCTTTCATAGGTAATTCGCTTCCTAATCTGCAAATAATCAGCCGCATTTAAAAATATTAACTGTATTTTAAACATTGTTTAGAATCATTAGCAAGTACATTTATGTAACTAATAACAACAAAATCGCGTCAAAAGGGATTCTTGAGCTCTCAAAAGCCCGAAAATCGGCAAAATGTGAGTGTGAAAGTTTTGTTACAGGGTGTAAAAAAATATTAAAAACAATCATTTGTCTGATTGTATGAGGCGATTAAAAAGCTTGAAATTTTTTCATTTTTGGGGTAAAGTAATAATGTATAATGAATTTAGGAGAATTGATATGAAAAACTTAAAGAAAATGATGGCGCTGTGCTCTTGGGTGCTCGTATTTACGGTCGTATTTGCGTCAGCGTCGTTTGCTGCAGCAGGGGAAAGTGTTATGCAGCTGGCTTTGAATAAAGCTTTGCTGTTGTTCACCAACGTTAAAGTCATAATTTTCGTGGTTGGCGCTTTCGGTTTGATTGGTATCGCGTTCCAGGCCATTTTCGGAAAAGTAAAATGGACGTGGTTTGCGGGTCTTGCCGTCGGCTTGGCTATTCTGGCCGCTGCCGGTGCTGTTGTTAACTACGCAACCGGTGGTAACATCAGCTCCACGTCAATGAATGACTCGTTCGGTAACTCCGGTACCGGTATCTAATAAAAAAATAAACAATAAAAAGAGCGTCGCTTAGCGGCGCTCTTTTTATATCCGATAAGAAAAATATGCGTAAAATAACTCAAAGTGTGAAATTTTTGTTACAGGAAAATAAATAAAGTAAAAACAATGTAATAGGCGAATAGTCACAGTGTCTTTTTTGCTGGAATTTTTTTGATATTTATGCTATAATGCCTATAATAATCGGGAGGGAGGCCTCATTATGGTAAAATATGCAACATATATACGGTTGATGCTTGTTATTGCGGTAATGCTTATACCGACATCTTCGTTTGCAGCCGGAGCTTTTGGCGATTTGACAAAGGCCGGCAATAAAATTTTTGAAGGTCTGCGTGAAATTATCTATCCGGCTTCCGCGGTTGGTATTATAGCCGTATGTATCGGCGGTTTTTTTGGCAACATTAACTGGAAATGGCTGACCGCCATAATTATCGGCTTGGTTGTTATCAGCCTCTGCGCCGGCTTTGTTGCGATGTTTACGGATGAAAGTGCCGCCAGTGCAATTCCGAATAACGTAATGACTGGGGCATAGGAGGAAAAAATGAACAGGAATAAAAAAATACTTGTTTTAAGCCTTTTATGCATTGTTTTTACGATAATGTTTTGCAATACGGCGTTGGCAGATGAAGAGGGCGGTGTGTTTAAAGCGCTGAGAGATAAAACGTCAGCATTTGCGATACAGTTACGCGTGCTGGCCTATGTTATCTCTTGTTTTGGTATAATAATGTTTACGTTTTTGGCCATCAGCGGCAAAATCAATTTCAAACATTTGGGATATATTTTCATCAGTCTGTTTATGTTGTCGGCTACCGGCGCTATTATAGACTATTTTTCCGGCAGTCATGCGCATTTAGAGTCAAAATTTGGTGATACTTACATGAAGGATGTTTCGCATAGCAGTTTGGGAAGTTAAACGTCCGCCGGTTATTTTAATCTTATTATCATAATAAAAAATAGCTGAATTTAATAATTTTGTAAGATTTGCCGGCTTAGAATCACCGTAAGGGTAAAAGGAGCAGGTCTTATGAGAGATATGATACTGAAAGCAGTCGCCAATCCTCCGAAATTATTTTGGGGGCCGGTCTTGCCGACAGCGCTGAATGCCGGCTTGCAGATACCGTTTATGTTTATGGCGATAGGAATAGCGAACGTCAACCCGCTGATTTTCATTATCAGTATAGTAATCGGACACTTGATAGTTATTGCTTTGGGCGCCAAAGACCCTCACTTATCCGGAATGATACAGGCTTTCGGGTTGACAAATGTCGTTCCGAAAAATTTGTATAAGGTGAAAGGGCACAAATTTGAACCTTAATTTTGATTTTTATACATTGTTTATGGCGGGTCTGCAAAGTGCGGACACGGTCGTTGCTATTTTGGGAATTATAGCTGCGGCTGCCATTGCTGTTTCTCTTGTTTCAAAAGTCGGAACTTGGGTGTTGCCGCAACCGAGTGAATCGCGCGTTGCCGACTTTCTTCCGTTTGACAGTCTGCTTTCGGACGGCTCAACCCTGAGGTGCACAAACGGTTCTTATGTGCGCGTGTTCAAAGTTGAAGGAGTGGATTTGACTTCTGCGCGCGAAGAAACCGTGTTATCTATGTTTGAAGCGCGCAAGGCCTGGCTGGACAATATGGCCGACCTGCAAATAACTTGTCGGGTTATAACTATTCGCGACCGCGTCCCGATGGAACAAAACAAGGCGGATTTTGGCAACAAATGGTTGAAAATAGTTGATGATAAATGGCGTGAAAGCCTGAGCCGTGTTTATAAAAATGACCATTATATCGTTTTATCCATAGAAGATAAAAAAGATGCCGTAAAAGATTTGAACTACGCTTCGCAATCAGTCGTTGCGAACTTAAACGATTACGGTATCAAAGTAATGTTTGAAGATGATGAAAGCCCGGCGGAAATGAGCCCGATTTATCCGTTTGTCCGCGTCTTAAATCCGATTAGCCGTCCAAAACCTAAGGCTCACAACGCCCAAGGCTACCAACTGAAAGAACTTTTAACCGCTGATGGCATACATTTCACCGGCGAGGAAGGCATTATCAAATTTTTCTCCGGCGGCAAGGAAAAATTTGCTTTAACAATGGGTATACGCAATTCCGGCGATTATATGGATGAAAGTATGATATCTTCCCTTTTGGCGATAGACTGTGAAATGACGGTTTTGCATAACGTTCATCCGTTGTTTAAGCCTAAAGCCCGGATGATATTGGTGCAACAGCAAAAAATGTCGGAAGTAACCAGTTTTTCATCAGATGTTGTATCTCAATACAGCGAAGCGCTTGCCGCCATAGAAGACAGCGACGCCGACCACCAGTCTTTGGTTGAATACTCAATGAGTTTTATTCTCAAAGGGGATACGATAAAAGAAATTGAGTTTGGCGAAAGTGAAATTCAGCGTATTTGCCGTTTATTCAGTGTTACGCCGGTGCGTGAAAACTGGATTGCCCAGGCGACATTCTTTAACCAGTTTCCGGGATATGATGTTTGCGGGCGGACATACTTTTATCTGTCGCGCGTTGTTTCTCTCGCGGTTTCGTTTGAGCAACTGTCAACCGGTCTGCCCCGAAGCGACTGGGGCGAGGGGGCAATTACGGTTTTCCGCACGATGAGCGGTTCGCCGTATCGTTTCCAGTTTCATATATCCGCGGCAGAATCGGCGGTGGCGCACTGTTGCATTGTCGGACCGACCGGACAAGGTAAAACGACTTTGCTGACGTTTCTTGCCGGGCAGGCAATGCGGCATGGCGATTTGCGCGTATATTTCTTTGACCGCCACCGTGGTGCTGAAATCTTTACCCACATGGTAAAGGGAGCTTATGTCGGATTTAGCGGCGACCGTAAAAACGTTTCCTTAAATCCGTTTGATACGCGTGACAGCATGAGCAACCGTGCTTTTCTCCGCAATTGGCTGAAATCAATTACCATGGCAACCGACGCGCTATCGGAGCGTGAGGCCGCCCGTGCCGTAACCACGGCGTTTGATTATCTGCGCCCGGAAGAAAGAGTGTTGAAAAATCTGTATAAAAGCTGTTTTTCACCGACCGGGACAATGCGCCGCGAACTGTATCGTTGGATTAACCCTGACCAATACGGCAATATTTTTAATGCCGAACACGACAGCTTGGATTTAAGCTCAAATCGTTTCGTTGCTTTTGATTTTACGGAAATTTTTGACGATGACACACTGGCAGCGGCCTCTATTAGCTACATTATGCACCGTATTCAGTCCGAAAGCACGGAAACCGGTTCTCCGGCACTGATTATGATTGATGAAACGGCGCCGATGTTAAAGCATGAAATGTTCCGGGATAATTTTATCAAGGGTTTGCAAGAAGGGCGTAAAAAGCGCCAGGCCTACCTCTGTGCGTTTCAACAGCCGAATATTGTTGACGAGCTGGGCGTTGGCGACGCTGTCCGTGGTCAATGTAAAACAATGATATTTTTCCGCAATACGCAGGCAACGCCGGAATCTTATGCCAAATGGAACTTAACCGACAGCGAATATGATTTCATCAGCGGCAAGTCATACCGTGATTGCCCGTATGCCATTTTGCTGAAGAGGCCGGATGCCGGCGAAAACGGCGAAGGCGAGTCCGTTATCCTGGATGTAAATTTAAGTGGTCTTGGGCCATATCTGAAATTATATAATTCCGGTATTAAAAACGTGTTGTTAGTTGAAAGTCTTGTTAAAGAATTTGGTGAAGATGGCTTTGTAACGAAGTATCTGGATGGTATGGGAGCATAATTTTGTTGACAAAAAAGGAAATACGTGCTATAATCCACCAAAATATATTATTGACTGGGAGGGGTATTATGGGAGAATGTAAGCGGCAGATTGCTATACTTTGTTGTTGCTTTTCGCTTTTTCTGAACAAGCCGGCTTACGCTTTTTGGCCGGTATTCGATTTTGGCGAAATTATACCGATTGTCCAAAATGTTACGACAACCGTAGATAGTTTGAGCGCGGCAAAGGAACAGCTTGCACAGTTGGAAGGTGCATTAAAAGCCATCGGCGAAAGTATTGATACCATAAACCAATTCAGTCAGGAATTGCAAAAAAGTATAGGTAATATCACATCAATCGTAAATGAAGTTCAAGGCACAATGAATCTTGTTCCGGGGGTTGATGTGGATTTAAGCAGTGTAACAGATACCTTGAACGAGGCCAACAATATACAAAGTGGTTTGGCAAACGATTTGGCAAATCAGACAAATGGTGTATTGGAAACGGCTGAAGACCTCAACAAACAAGTATCCTCTGGCATAGATTCGGCGCAACAAGGCGCGCACCAGGCACAGGATTTCTTAGATAAAAACCAAGGAGGATGTAAAGAAGGAGAAGAATGCGGAGAAAAAGATAAAGCAAAAGAAGAAGATAAGGAAAAAACCGAAGAAGAAAAGCCCAAAAAAGATTTCTGGGATAAGGTCAATGAAAAGTCCGAACAAGTTTCTGGCTTGGTTGATGATGCGAACAAGGCTCTTGATGCTGCCGATAAGACGGGATTGATAGATACAAGCGAAATCAGAGATACAATGAATGATATCAACAACAAGCAGGAAGGCTTGACCGATTTAGCTAACCAGGGCAAAGAAGGCGCCGAGAACCTCAAGGGTGAATGGAATAAAGCTGAAGATGAAAAGCTTTGGGATCAGCTTAAAGATAAATATACCGGCGAAGAGTCTGGCAATTGGCTGGATAAGATGAATAACGCGTCGGAAGATTTAAGCGGCGTAACTGACAACTTAAACAATGCTCTTGATAAAGTTGATGAAACAGGACTTGTTGATACCGGCGAAGTCAGAGATACAATGAACGATATTAACAATAACCAGGAGCGTCTGACCGATTTGACCAATAAGGGCAAGGAAGGTGCCGATAATCTGAAAGGTGAATGGGACAAAGCTGAAGAAGAAGGGCTTTGGGACGAGCTTAAAGATAAATACACCGGCGAAGGTTCGGGTAACCTTATGGATAAGCTGAATAAAGCTACCGAAGACTTAGGCAATGTTGCAGAAAATCTTGATGGCGCATTGGATGATGTTGATGAGATGGATGTTATCGATACCGGCGGTATCAGAGACACAATAGAAGACGTCGACAAAAAACAAGGCGATGCCGTTAAAGGAGCAAACAAGGCCGAAGAGGGGTATAATAAAGCCAAAGATAAATATAATGATTATAAGGCGAAGAAGAAGGAGAAGAAAGAAAAGCAAGAACAGGAACAAGAGAACAATAGTAATGAGCCGGTAGAAGAAGAGGAGGAGGAAGAAGAAATCCCCGATGTCGTGGATGAAGCAGTAAAAGATGAACTTCAGGCAGGATTTGATGCCGTAAAGGAAGAAAGTCTTAAAGTTGCAGAGCAGGTAAACGATGCTTTTGACGCGTCCATACGTTCTCTGAACAAAACAGCACAGGACAGTCTCAAAGTTTTTGACCGCCTGGAAGAAGTGATTGCAAAAACGAAGGACATTGCCCCGGCAGATAAAAAAGAATTTTCGGCAAGGCTGATCGAGCTGAAAAAGGAGCAACAGCGGGTATCTGACCGGGCATTGGCTGTAACCGAAGCGGCAAAAGACAATTATAATCAGGAATATCAGGAAAAAATCGCTGACGGCATAAACAATTATGAAAAGGTTGTCGATGGCTATGTTCACGGAAATATATCTGCCGCAGAAGTTTCGGCAGCAGGCGAAAAACTAAAGCAAGATATTGCAACAATAGATGTTATGCCGGATAAGAGCGTGCTGGCAGAAATAAACCGCGATGAAAAGACGCTGCGGGATAACTTTTCCCGATTGGCTGAAGACATAAAAAAAGCCGGAACAAAATAACTGGATAAATTAAGAGTATGTCAATAATTTGTGTATAAAACATTATTAGTCCGTAAGGTTAAGGGAGGGCATTATGAAAAAAGGGATAGCATCAAAAAAAATAGCAGCATACGCTATAATATGCGGTAGCCTGTTTGTATGGCGTCCTGCTCATGCGTTTATTTGGCCTGTGATTGACTTGACGGAAGTTACTTCATTTGCTCAAACCATAGCCAACGGAATAGGCCAGGTAAGCAACGCAACCAGCCAGTTACAGGAAATAAACAAAACGATAACAATGGTCGGCGAACAGGTTGCATCGGTAAAAAAATATGCCACTGATTTAAAGGGCACTATCACGAATATAAAAGATACGGTAACCAGAACGATTAGTGATGCAAAAGATACATTAAACAATCTGGAAGAACGCGCTGAAGAACTGGATGCTATGCTCAATGGCGCAACAGAAAAAGAAAAGGAAAATGCCGAAAATTTGGTGAACAGTGTAAACGAGCAGGTTGATGCCGGCGCTGTTGAAGAAGAAGTGCAGGAAACAATAGATACGGCACAAGAAGAATCTGAGGCAATTCGTCAGAACGTAAACGAGAGTTTAGACGAGGCAAGCCAGGAAATTAACGATTCTCTTAATAAAGTTAACAGTGAACTTGATATAATGATGGCGACTGTTGACGGTAATGAAAAGCTGGACGAGGAAAAGAAAGAAGAACTTAACAAAGAAGCCGATACTATCAAAAAAGATATTGAGGACTTAAAAGAAAAAAGCACCGCGATTATTACCGAAGCCAAAGAAAATTATAATGAACAGCATAGTAAAAAGGTAGCAGAGGCACTTGATTCGTATAGTCAGGCGGTAAGCGATTTCTATGCCGGTAAAATAACCCGTGAAGATTTAACAAAAGCCGGTGAAGACTTCAAACAGAGCGTGGCCTCTTTGGAAGCCGGAATTGATGAAACCCTGATAGACGACCTTGTCAATGAGGCACAAGGTATTGCTGATAGATTAGACGACTTGTCCGAAAGCATTTTGGATGCCTCCAGTGATACCGGCGACTATTCGGATGGTAGCGAAAAAACATCAAGCTTATGGAAAAAAAAAGCAACCAAAAATTATGCTTTCAATTTTCATTCGGAACATTCAACCGCACTGTTGACCGGTATATTTTCTGAAACGGACGGCAGCTTTTTGTTGCCGGCAGAATTAGCTTGCGATAACCTTGATGTAGGGGAAATTGAAGAAAGTCCGGGAGATTTGAGAGAATGCGTTATAAAGGCAAAAGGAGATCCCGAACTTTATCCGAACTTATATGATGACCTTTTATATTCTCCATATAAAAAGAACGGCGTATATAAACATCTTTTGGAAGATTACAGTATGGCAAACATTGCCAACACCAGCCGCGCCAAACAAAATGCAGCAACATGGAGCGCTTTAGAGCCGGATGACGATAGCAACAAAGGAACGTTGTATATGTTGCGCAAAACTCTAAAAGATGTGGACAATACGCGTAGTGCTATATCGTTAATGAGCATGACGGACATTGAAGCGCCCAAACTTTGGAGCGAGATTCGCCGGGTTGATGCGTTAAGCCGCGCAAAAAATATGATTAAGGATTTTACTGAAGGTCTGGAGTTATATTTGGATGGACGTGATTCGGAATATGCAACAGCCACCAATCAAAATTGGGGAACAATGCAGAGCAGTGATCTGGACAGTGAGGAAACGGATTATGGTGTAAAGGATAGAGCCATATTTTCCAACGTAATCCTGTCAATTTGCGATCTGCGTGCAAAAGATATATCCGTTTCCGCCAAAAATAAATACAATGCCAGCCTGATTACCGAAAAGGAACAGAATTTGGCTGATTGCCTGTTTAAGTATGCCGAAGGGGCAAGCCGTGGCACCATAGACGGAAAAGCAAGCGAAGGAGGCGGCGAATTTGGTAAAAGGATTTGGCGCAACCGTCAGATGAAAGCTTATAATGATTCGGCATTTAACAATCTGACTTTGGCAATCATCAATAATTATAAATCCAGCTTGGACTATGCGAATCCGGAACAACTGCCGAATGCGGATGACGAAAACATCGTAACAATGCAAAAAGGTATAAAAGAAAGCACCACGGCCAGAGATGACTATTCGGCCGGTGCGCAAATGAATTACTATACAACCCTGCAGATTTTAAGCATTATTGATGCAGATGCCCAAAATCAGCAGACGGGAATATTAAAGGACTTAATGACCTTTGATTACAATTACTTTGGCCAGTCCACGGCAGGAGAAAGCTGATGAGAAAAAAATTATGTATAGCTTTGGTATTATCCCTGTTCATGTATACGCGGGAAGCTTATGCCATATTTGATATTATGGCAAAGATAGAGTCTGTGCTTGAACAGGCAGAAGACTATAAAAATAAAATCCAAGAGTATGCAAAAAAAGCAAGAGAAATTGAAAAAAGAGCTCGTCAAGGTTTTGAACTGGCTAAAAGTTGTTATAAAAATCCCAAGAGTTGCGATACGAAAGCCTTGGAAACATGGGGAAAAGATGCCAAACAATTTTATGTTGAAACAATGGACGAGATACGCGTAATGCCGGGGGCTGAAGAGCTTTCTGACGGAGACTTAAACGAAAAATTAGATGTTTCATTGATAAAAACTATTCAGGATACATACATATACCATCGCGGACGGGGGAAAGATTTGGAAAATCTGAATGAAAATCGGCGCCAGCTGAATGCGATACTATCCGATGATACGGCGTTGTTATTCGCCAAAGCGGTGGCAACACGCCAAAGTATTCTGATGGAAGACGGTTCTTTATACCAGCAAAATTTCAAAAATAATAATATAGACGAGATATTAAGCGCCCAAAATGTCGTTGATATAGCCACGCAACAACGGTTAAATCGTATTTTGGAGTTACGCGCCTACATGGTTAGCGGAGCGGCCGCAGCAGAAATGTCAACCCAAACCATAGAAGCAGAGGAGAGCGGAGAATGAAAAAGACAACAGCAATATGGGCTTTCTGTTTTATGTTAGGTTCTGCGACACCATCGTATGCTTTGATTATCGATGCGGCGACATTGGCTGCAAAAATCAGCGATTGGGTTGGAAAAGTTAGCGATGCAACCACGAACATATCTCAGCACGTTTCTCAGGCCAAGCAGTTAAGCGCGCAGGGAATAAACAAGAAGATGTTATTTGATTTGGGCGTTGATAAGTTCAATACCTTTGCAATGCCTGTCATTAAAAAGAAAATGAGCCAGCTTACAAAAGGGACAAAACAGAAAAATAAAGAAAAGCTGGAGGCTGAGCAGGAACAGTATGTTACGGCGCAAAATCAGTACTACACCGTAAAAATTGAAATGACGCAGGCCAGCATAAAAGAAACGACCGAAAAGAAAGCGGAAAAGGAAAGAGAGAAAAACGAAACAAAAGCAAAAGCGGCGCAGTTAAAACAGGCTTATGAACAGGTAAAACATATTCCCGGCCAATCAGAACAGGCGTATGACGAGTATATAACTGCCGAAATGGAATACAAAGCTTTGGAAACGGCTTGCAAGGAGCTGGAAGGCTTGCAAAAAATTTTAGCGGCGCAATTAACTGTCTTGCAGACGGAAAAAGCCAAAGTCGGAACAGAGGCTGACCCGAAATATGTTTCTTTTCAGGAACGGATTGAGGAACTTGATGCCGATGAAGAAGATGAAACTTTCGTTGATAAAACCGAAGGTGCGGAAGAGCTGGAGTGGAGTATGCAAAATCAAGACGATATTGTAGACAAGTTCAGTCCGACCGAAGAAGATTACAAAGACTTTATGGAGCGTTATTTCTATGATCCGGAGAAATTAAGCAGTGCAGCTGATGAAAAAAGCCGGATAGAACATCAGACCAAAATAGATGCGGCAACGCGTGAGCGTAAATATACTTTGGTCAATACGGCAGCTCACCTCTTGCAGGTTACGGCAAGTTTAAGGCGTGAGATACCGGTTCGCACAACCATAATTGATGAATATTTTGAGAACACGCCCAAAGCGGCTAATGAGTTGGAGGCAATATCTTCGTATTCCGCGACGAGAATTGAAAATATGCGAGCCCTTTTGATGTATGCCAAATTGCAAAGCGCCCGTCTGCAATATATGGCGGCAAGGGCTCTGTTGGATGCGGAAATGGAGAAGACGCCGAACGGCAATTATTTAGAATTTAACTTAGATAAATATATTCTCACCAAAGAATATGTGGATGACTTAATCAAAAAGGCCGGAACGGCAAACGAGGCGGTAACGGCTACCGAAAGTTTTGAAGTAAATGCAGAAGAGTATCAATGGTTAGAGGGAGGGGATACCAATGACTAAGATCGTAAAATTATTACAATGCCTGTTTCTGAGTGTGCTTATCTTGGGAGCGGAAGCAAAAAAAGCGGATGCATTCTTTCTTATTCCGCCGATGCCATGGGATATTGAAGTAGATATTCCGGGCAACGCCAATAAAATCGTTTCCAATGTGAAAGCGGCTTATCGTGAACTTCAGACGGTAAAAGCCGAATTTAACACGCAGAAACTTGAAGTTTTGAAAAAAGCGGCAAATTTTGCCGTTGCGCAGTTCAAAGGCTCAAAAGAAGGCGGAAAAAACAAAGCGCCGGGCAAAGGCAAATTGCAGGCGAGTGAAAAACTGGGCATTAGCGCGGATAGTTTGAACGAAGAAGAGTTCTTTAACGCATATAATACGCTGTTTTTAGTATATCCCCCCCAAAGCAGCTATCCGGATAACTACTCTTCGGTCAAAACCGCGTTTAAGAAAAAAACGGCTGAATATCAACAAGACATCATAATGGAAACCTATTTGGTCGGCCGTGTAACCGAAGACTATCTGAGCTTGGTTGAAAAAACCATTGACCGCTTAGACCGTTGCCAAAAAGGTTTTTATAAAGAAAGCACGCCGGAAAATTGCGTCTTCTTTGGTCTGACAATGGCCTACATCAATCCTCAACAAACCGAAGATGAGCTGGGCGATTCGGAGAGCAGCACCAACCCCGGCCAGTATGGCGAAATGCTGAACGCCTATATCGTAACAACGGTATACGACCGTCTGATGCGCATTGTGCAGGACTTGACGGCAACAGAAGCTCAGTTTGTCGCGGCCATGCAGATAGATATGGTTGACCCGATAGAGCCGGAAGAGCAGAGCTCGGCAGCAGATTATCTTGATAATGGCTACCGTTTTGCCTATAATGACAGCCGCGAATACACCTTGGCGGACGGAACAATGCTTGGTGGTATCTATAAGCGTAGCGAGGCCTGTGAAAGCGGCGGAAAAGATTGCGCAGATTTCAACGAGGATAGGGCAGAGCTGAAAAATACGGATGATACGGCCATCTTGGGCAAGCTGCAACCGATTGACGACCAGATTTCTCAGGCAATCAGCTTGCACAATCTGAAAGCTCAGCTTGATGACTATAAATTGCAATATCGTAAATATCTGAAAGCCAAAGAAATACATCAGCGTATGTTGGATGTTCTGACTCAGAGTGAAAAATGCGTTATCGGCTTCTTGGATAAATATAGTGGCGGTCAGGGTAAAACGTTATGGTATGGTGAGGGTAGTAGTCAACCGGCCATCGCCAACGAACACGAAAAACGTGTGGAAGGCTCTCTTTCCCGCACGGTCATTGAAGAATATCAGGAAGACACCACCGACACAATTATCGGCAGTTCAAAAATAGATGAATGTGACGGCTATTATGAAGTTGGAAGTTGTCCGGAAGGATATACGGAAGGCGAAACCTGTAAATATATGGTCAAGGACGAAAGCGGTAAAGAAGTTGAAGTGGAAAATAAAAATTATGTCGCCTGCGTTTTGGATACCGTAACTGCGGATACCGAACCGAAAGCGCCGACGGCTGATTACAACCAGACACTGCTTCCGAAAGAAGGGTATGAAACCGTTGCCCAAGATAGCAATTTGGATTATGATGATACAGATTTCTTAATGGACGGCACGGTAGCTGATGACATTGAAACCGAAAACCGCATTAAAGCCGAAAAGAGCTGGCGTATCGGTTACGACCACATTATGAAGATGACGGAAGACGGCATATTAAAATTTGATCCGTGGAATGACCAAAAGAATTTACAATCCGAATATTTGCGCAACAAATATCGCAATATGCGGATGATTGTTAAAATGGTGGACGAGGGAATGATGTCCTATCGCGTTGCGACCACTCAGGCGTTGCAGGAAAGTGACCCCGGCGTCATTGAAAAAGTCCTTCCGGCCATAACCGCCTGCAAATTGACAACCGAAGCGACAGTAGAAGATGCTTTTCAAGAGTTCTGCACAAATGATGGATACAGTGGTTCTTGCACCGGTTCAAGTGGCGATTCGGCAAGTTGCTCAGCTCAAAAAACCATCCAATGCACTTGCTATAATTCTGAAGGAATTGCTTACACATGTCCAAAAATTGTCCCGTGTAACATTTCTGGAAGCAACGATAGCGGATATATTAACGGAACCAAAACTGTTGATTGTGACGGAACACAAAAAAGTGAAACGTATGACCAACGAATAATAACCTCTACTGGCGGTTGTGCTTTCCCCAAACCCAGCACGCCTTATTCTGCGATTGAGGTAAATGACGGACAATGCCCGGGTATATGGGATTTCAGCACCAAATTCTTAGTGCAGAGATATATGCCGGCCGTCGTAGGCAGCTGGAAAAATGGCGGAGCTTACGAGGCAACCTGTCCGGGTGGCATAAATGGTCTTGATGCGCAAACCACGCACCTTTATACCAATGCCAAAAGCGCCGGCCGCAAAGTCGCCTCGGATTACCTCAAACCGGTTTTGGAGGTGCGTCTTGAAGCGGAAGAAGCGCTGAAAAATCTGGTAAAAGAGTATGAAAAGAAAATGGCAGAACTGAAAAACGAGTTGCGCAAAGCCATTGAAGACAGAGGCCGATATAGTAAAGATTTGGACGAGGCAACGGAAGATAAAAATAAATTTGTTCAGGAACGCCAACGCTCCATTGAACACATCTCAGGTTTAGTCAAAGACTTGGATAACCTTGAGAATGTCCGTGTTCCGGCGTTGGAAGCCAGATTAAAAGATCGCAACCCGAAACCGGAAAGCCTGCAAAACGATTTGGATTCTTTGCTGAGAGGAGCGGGAGAAGATTTGGAAAAAATAAAAAATCCGACCCTTGCGGAAATAATCGGTATAATTCCGGCGATGAAAGAGGAATTGGCCTTCCTCTGTGCGAATGCACCGGAAAATATCAGCGAATGCAACGGTTGGCGCAATGTTGCGACCGGAAAAAGTAAAGATGAAATGCAAAAAGAATTGTATGAAGGCTTGGACGTGGATAAGATTTTCGAGAACGTAATGGATACAGAAGACGACATCACCGAAGCCCAAGAGGAGATGGATGATGCACAGAGTTTTCTTGATGTTCAACAGGAAAAAATAGATGCCAAAAGCGAAGAAATTCGCGAGTATGCCCAAACGTTTGCCGATACCTATATTAAAGAGGCAACGGCATGGCAGGAAAAAATAGAGGCCGAAAACGAGCTGTTTGAAAAGAAACTTGAAGTCCAAAACGATGTTAGCGACCCGGCGCGTATGGAGAACACACGCAGACCGTGGTGCACTAAAGAGCGGAGACTCGGCGTTTTAGACTGTAAAGATAAATATCAGACAAATGACTATAAGTATGATAATTTGTCCTGGACAATGGCGCGCGTGTTATACAGTACCGTGGATAAAAACGACCACGATGGCGTTAATGACGACGCTCGGGTTCAAAGCGATTTGAAGGGTATTATCCTGGATAGTATTGAAGAACGCTGGTTCTCAGGCGGCAAATGGGGGCAGTATCCGGCAATGTTGGAAAGCAATGGCGTAGTAGACAAATTTGTCATTGCCAACGGCGCTCTTGCGGCTGAGGGTATTCCGGATGGCGTTTACACGCCGGCCTCAATAGCCTTGAAACTTAAAGACATTGTCAAAGAAGACGCCATGGAGCTCATCAAGGATAAATATATCAAAGACGCGGATACGACGATTAAGAAAGAAGTCGATTCGGCCGCCGATGAGATTACCGCCGTTATGGAAAAATGGGGTGTAACCGGCGAAGAAGGAACCGAACCGTCCGAAGAAATCTACATCCACGAAAATTATGCCGATGATGGAGTGGCAAACGGCGGACAATCCGTAACAGCCGAGCATTACGCCTTGATTGAAAAGCTGAAACAGGCGGAAAACCAGGCAAAACTGGATTTGGCAGGTATCAAACTTGAAGAAAGTTTTGGTATTCCGGCAGATATAGTCACCGACGATAACTATTATGTAGGCCTGCCGGCACGCGGTTTGTATACAATAACCGTCCCGACCTTTGGTAAGCAGAAGGAAGAACTGATACCGTCAATTAGCGAAGATGTAGACAGCAACAACGGCCGCGATTACAAAGCCCCGCGCAAACCGTTGCTGAATCTGGCTCCGCTAAGAGAAGTATTCTACTTTAGCGCAATGGATTATGACGATGTGCCGAAGAAGGATAACAAGCCGTCTCCATCAACGCTGGTAGATAAAAAATACAAGCACACAACGATAGAGATTGCAGAAGCGATTGAGTATCTGCCGGAAACTTGGCGTTACTTGTTAGCAACACCGAACTTCCGCAAGGATGGGCTGTATCAGCAGACGTTTGTTGAGCGCTCTTACGGTAGGGAAAAGCTGAAAGATTACATCAACAATGCCGATATCCCGGGAGCGGAAGAATCCCACTACCGCGCGATTATAGGGCGAGCCGGCGTATATCCGTGCAAACTTGGTAAACAGGATAACAAAGGCAAGATTGTAAACATCAGCTCTAACAAAGTGATTGATGTTGGTGGTGGCGATGGTGTTGGCGATATGAGCTTTAAACAGCGTAGCTCCATACCGTCCGGCGCAACGGTGCAGACCTGTCAGGAAGTCGCTAATCACAAAAGTGGTGTGCGCCAGTTGCTGGCAGACCATAATCCACTTGATGATGACGATTCCAAGGCCTTGCAAGACGGTTTGGGCAGCACGGATGAACCGATGTATGAGAAATACAGCGAACTCGGACAATTCCTAAATGGTAACTTGGAATATCGTCCTATGTTGCGTAACATCTATGACTATCTGCTGAACGATGAAAATCAGGAGAACAGCATAAAACGCCAACTCGCCGACTTAGCAACGTTTAAGCGCAATGTTATCGGTTCGTTCCTGGAGGCGGTGAATGCAGAGCGCAATGCCGAAAAGACCCTGGATAACAACAAAGAAGATGTTATCGACGCTCTGGAGAACTTATGCCAGCAAATGCATAATCTTGGCGAGAGTGTCAGCGGCGAAGAACTTTGCGAAGATACATCCGATAGCGAATGCGTCAATGCAAAAGCTGCTGAATGTGCCCAGCTGATTATGGAAAATGGCGGTTTGGCAAAAGATTCATCAGATGATGTCTATAGTGTTAGCTGCGGGATGAAAAACGAAGACGGTTCATACTATGACCAGATTTTCTGTAAACTTGACGAACTGAAAAATGAAGCGATTCGTAAAGCAAAACAGGGTTATAGCGATGAACTTGGCGAACACGCCGGGTATAATAACCTTGAAATTAACGAGACCGATAAAGATCGCGTTCAGGAACGCCTGAATAAAATTGAAAACTACTTTGCTGCCCTTGGCGCACCGGTAGATGGAGAGGATGGAGCAGGCGATCCGGATGAATTAGCCACCATTCAGCCGGATGCGACAGGTGCTTCCGCAGCGGAAGCCGCCGAAAAGGCTGAAATCAACAAAACGGCAGTAAGAACAGCTGAAGAAGAGGGCTTGATGTCTATGGACAATCAAAGCCAGGCCGTCGCCTACTGTCCGGTTTACTAAAAAAAGGAGCATAAGCGCAGGCAATGGCAAATATCGCAAACCAGAAAATTCTCCGTCTGACCGATAAAGGAAAGACAAGGGAAGCCCCGGAGTTTATTACCGAAGATGTGGTAGAAGTACGTCGGGCAAAAATGGTTTACTATAAATGGATTGCGAGATTGATGGCCTTGCTTGCGACTTGCTCCCTTTTATATGGCGTCTGCACAACATTTGCTATTCAAAAACTGGCACCGGAAATAATGATTGATCCGCAGATGTATGTGGTGCTATCCGATTCCAAATCCATTGTAAAAAGGGAGTATATTAACCATTGGATGGAGTCGCGTGAGCAGATGATGGTCAATTTTATGAAACAATATGTTGAGCTCCGCAACACTTATATTAAAGACGAAAGGGAAATGAACAATCGCTGGCTGTGGGGTGGTCTTGTATCCTATCTGTCAACCTATGATGTGTATAAAGAATTTGAAAAAGTCTATCCGCTGTTGCAAAAAGAAATGACCGAAAATAATTCAAGCCGCTCGGTGGAAATCCTTTCGGTGGAACGAACCGGCGGTGAAAAAAGTAATACCTGGAAGATAGAATTTAAAACCTATGACTACACATTTAAAAGCGATTTTATAAGCCGAAAGAGCGATGTAACGCCGGTTATCACGGAAAGGTATTGGACGGCGAATATTCGTGGCTATGTTGATCCCGGGCGCAGGACGGCCTACCGTCGCCTGTTAAATCCGTTGGGTTTTGTCGTTTACAGTTATTTCCAAAGTGAAATAGACATTTAATCAATATTAAGCATTGCTCTGATATAATCTCCTCACAAACAATATAGCCTGTTGATAAGTGGCGGCAATTTGTTTTCTCGTTAGACTTTTAAAATTAAAAGATTTAAATATATAAAGAAAGAATATTTAAAAGAGAGGGGTATTATGTATAAAGCTTTAATTTTGGCTTTCGCCGTAGTTGTTTTAGCCGCTTGCAGTTTGATTGGCGATTATTATGAGCCGGAACCTGTCGGAATTGGTAAGGATGTATATGAATTAAAACTGTCGCCGTGCGCCTGTATAGAGGTTGAATTGCCTAAAACTCTGCCGGATTGGTTTGTGGCTCTGAGCTAGAAAAGAGGGCAGATAAATGGCCGGACAGGAACAAATATCTTCAGATAAAACAAAAAAACTGCTGCTTGAGGGAAAAGGCGGACATCCGACATCTCCGGCAGGTGCCGCTGCGCGGGCTCAGCGCCGCCGCAACGCAGATGTCGTGGTAGAGAACTCAACGGAGAAGAGATATTTGTGGACGGCGCGTGCTTTTGCAATCATCTTTGCCGTGAGTATGTGTTGCAATCTTATTTTGACCTACGTTATTTTTGCTATTATGCCGCTTTACCGTGTTGAACCGTATTTGTTCAGCTTTTCTGATAAAAAAGACCAGATATACAGAATTGAACCGGTAAAAAATATTTACGACCATAAATATTTGACCGAGATATTTGTGCGTGAATACATCTTGCTCCGCAATACGCTCGTAAACGATATTGATGAGATGGAAAGAAGATGGGGAACCGGCAGCACGATACAAGAAATGTCATCAACCGGCGTGTATGACAGCTTTCGTAAAAATTTTGCCGATGCGGCGTTGGAGTTGATAAGAAAACATAATATAACGCGTAATATAAAAATATCATCAGTAACCGAAGTTGGCGGTGCTAAGGGCGAAACCTGGTGGCAGGTGGAATTTAGGGTGGAAGATATGATGCCGGAATATGAAACGCCGCGATTGAGTGTTTGGGTAGCTTCTGTAAAGATAATGTATCGCGCCAAAAAGGTAAGATTCGGCGAACGCTTGAAAAATCCGCTGGGGTTCACGGTGTTGGATTACAGACAGGTTGAACGTAAAACAAATTAACGCTTTGGGATAGGCATTATGGTAAAAATAGCGAATATCTTTTTTCTGACGGTTCTGGCTTCTGTTCTGGTTGCAAACGTGGCTCTGGCGCAAGTTACTAAGGATAATCTGGATCAAAATGCTGACCAGAGCCAGGGGAATTATGCGGCAACAAATTTGAATTATTTAGGCGGCGTGGGGTCGTTGGGAATGATGCAAAGCGCATGGAAAGACCCTTTGCAACACATGGGTGAAGGGCAGACACGGCCGGGATATACCAAATATTATTGGACGCCTGATCTTGTTCTGCCGGTAAGAGTGCGTGAAGGAATGTATACGCTCATCAATTTTCCGAGTTGGGAAGTAATTGAAAATGTATATATCGGTGATGGCCAATCATTTAACGCGGAAATACAAGGGCCGTCCAGCCTGTTGGTTTATCCTGATTCGTCGCAGTTTGTCGGCGTTGATACCAATATGATTGTCTTCGGTCGCTCCGGGAACAAATATGTGTTCTATGTTCAAAGCGAAACTGTTAATACCGACAGAATTACTAATGCAATAATTGATATAGAGGTTGTAAAAAAACGCGGTGGAATTTCCGACGTCATGGGCGGAGGAGCCGGAGGCGGTCATCTTAACGCAAACGATTACAGCGCAGATGGAAGTAGCGAAGATGCTACCTTTACGCGCAATCTTCAAAAAGAGGACTGGATTGAAAAAATCCCTGTTGACCCGACAAAATTCCGTTTTGATATAGAAGTGTATGTCCCAAATCCGGACGATATAATCATAGCCCCGGAACGTGTTTGGCGTGATAACATATTTACCTATATAGACTTGGGCGATAAAGCTTTGACGGCTATTCAGCGCCCGATTGTAACCCTGATTGTTGAACGTTCCGAAACACCGGTAGGTTTCCGCACCGCCGGCCCCAATAACCGTCTGATAATTGTTGAAGGTATGGGGGATATGGTGTTGCGTAGCGGAAAGAGAATTGTCTGCTTAAAATTGCGTCGCGCCGATTCGGATGGGTTGGAAAATACGATTTATGCCAAAACAAACGAATGGGATTTACAAAATGCCTATGCCTCGCAACCCGGAGATGGTTCGGATGGCGAATATGAAGATGTTTATGGTGTCGGCGGAACAAATGGTCATAGCGGACAAGCATCAGGCAAAGGCTCATCCTCAAATGTCGGTTTCTTTGGCAATAATACGTTTGCCGGTTCATCAAACAGATCGGCAACGGAAGATAGCGGATTAAGTTATGAAGATATAATCAGCGGCCAACGTGCCGTGCCGCCGGCAAATAATTCAGGCATGAGAAATGGAAATTTCAGGCAAAATAACGACAACCAGGGAGGAAACAATGTTGTCAACGGCGGATACAATAACGCAGGCGCTAATGGAAATAATGTTGGAAATAGTGTAGGCAATGGCGCAAAGACAATGGGGCAATCGGCTGCTTCCGCAAGCCTTAATGATGAAACAATGCTTAACTCTATGCCTAAAGTTGCACCGGTTGTTGCTCCGGCGCCGGGAATAAATATTCCTTCCGCTCCGACAAATACGCAAACGGAAACTTCAGCCGGGAGTGGGGCAAACGGCATATCTGCCGGTAGTGGTAATAAAAGCGGCAACACTCAACAGCCTCACGCCGCAACAACAAATAATGTTGCGAACGTGCCGAATAGCAATACGCCAACCATGGGTGGTTCTGTAAATAACTCCAGCCCGATATTGATTACGCCTAAAGAAGATATTGAGGGTGGTAATACGGTCTTAACTGCCGAAATGGAAGAACTTCTGAAAGAATTTCGTAACGGGAAAGTTTTTGAAAGTGTAAATGACAGCAATATATCTATTGAATTGGGAACGGACGAGGATGTCAATAATCTGGAAAAATTATGGAACGATATTTCCAAAAATTACTCGGCTACAATTGGCAGATACCAACCGTTCTATTCCGTAGATACGCCCGCCGACGGACAAGGAAAAGAGGTCTTTCACCTTCGCGTAGGGCCGGTCAAATCGTTGGAGGAAGGAGATAATATCTGCAGCCAGTTAGGACGTAACGGAATCTTTTGCAGCGTGGTCAGAGTGCAATGAACGAAAATACCCGTTTTGAAGAATATGAAAGAAAAACCCGAAAGATAATTCTGATAATCGGAATTATTTCCGGGCTTTTCTTCCTGTTTGGGTTATTGATTATCTCCACCGAAGTTAAGCAGTATAACCCGGAAGAAAACACCCCGGATTTTGTGGAAAATCAAGATATTCTTCCGGATGTGTCTATTGCCGAAGAGCCTGTAATTATAGAAACGGAAGAAACCGGTTTTACCGAAAGAGCAAAACCCATAAAAGTAACGCCTTCGCAAATAAATATGAATCGGTTTATTTTGGGCGTAGACACGCAAAATCAGAGTGTTTTGACTATCGGTACGGATGGCAGCGAAAGTATCCATATTGTCCGGGTTGAATTGGTAGAAGAAACGGAAGACGGTTTTGAGTTCAGGGATAAGTGCCGCAATCGCGATTTGCGCGGTGATGAAACGTGTAATGTGCTGATCTCCTGGACGCCGCATTTCCCCGGCAATGTGCAAAACAATTTCAAAATTATCTGGTATGAAACAAGATTAGATGAATCAAGCGCAAAATCAGAAGAAGTCAGTATTAAAGGTAGTGCGGTATTTCCCGATGATTCTCAACAGATATGTGATGCTTCGTCGGGGTGCGCCATTGGTAGCGGCGGTGTCGGTGCGCATCGGTTAGCTATCGGGCCGAACGGAGAAATTATCGGCTATATTGATGAAGCCGGAAATGTGCATGATAAAGACGGCAACATTATCGGTAGAGTTAATGAAGACGGCCTGATTGTTGACGCAGACGGAAATATCATCGGTGTTGCCCAAAATATGAAATTAGCCTATGATAAAGACGGAAACATTATCGGATATGTCAAAACAGACGGAACGGTTGTTGACCTGCAAGGGGAAGTTATCGGAAAAGCATTACCGGACGGGACAATCGTCAATAGCAAAGGCGAAGTTATCGGCAAAGCCGTAGAAGCCGGATTCGTATATGATGAAAACGGAAAAATTATTGGCCGCGTTTTACCTGACGGAACGGTTGTTGATATAAATGACCCCAAAAAAGTAATTGGCCGGTTGAATGAAAACGGCGAAGTCGTGGATGAAAACGGCAATGTTATCGGAAAAGTAACGTCTTCCGGAAATATCGTTGTTGATGAAAACGGCAATGTTCTTGGGGTTGTTATGCCGGATAACAGCGTGGTGGATAAAGACGGAAATATTGTTGGCTATGTTGATGAAAACGGCAATGTTTACCGCGTTGAAGAAGAAAAAATCGGTGCAAACGGCGAGAGTCGGAAAATTGTTTATGATAAAGACGGCAAAGCCATCGGTTACATTGATGAAAATGGTAAAGTTGTAAAGTTTTCCAAAGACGGAAATAAACCGAAAGTTATCGGCAAAGTCGGCGCCAGTCGGCGTTTGGCTTTGGACAAAGACGGCAATGTTATCGGATATATTGACAAGGACGGAACAGTCAGGGATTTTGACGGAAACATTATCGGCAAAGTTGATAAAGACGGAAATATCATTGATAAAAACGGAAAAATAATTGGCAAAGCTGGCGCCACCCGTCGCTTGGCATTAGATAAAAATGGCAAAGTAATCGGCTACATAGACGAGCAGGGGCGGGTATTTGATAAAAATGGCAAGCTGATAGGAACCGTAGATGAAAACGGCAACATAATTGAAGCCGGACAGGACAAGAGCGGCGTTGCCCGTAAGCGGATTGCTTTAGGAAAAGACGGTAAACCGATAGGTTACATAGATGACAACGGAAACGTTGTTGATTTTGAGGGCAATATCATCGGTAAGGTCAACGATAAAGGCGAAATTATTGATAAAAACGGCCGTAAAATAGGCAAAGCCGGCGATTATGCAACATTGGCGTATGATAAAAACGGCAATGTTATCGGTATTGTTGATGAAAATGGGCGCGTTATCGGCAAGGACGGAAAGCTGTTAGGGTTTGTTGATGCCGACGGGAAAATTATCGGTACAAACGGAAAAGTAATCGGCAAAGCAGGAACATCGCGTCCGTTGGCGTATGATTTGAATGGTAAATTTATCGGATACGTCGATTCTGACGGTACTGTTAAGGGGTGCGGCGGCGTAACTTTGGGTACAGCCGATAAAAATGGCAACGTTGTAGATAAAAGCGGCAAAGTCATCGGCAAAGTCGGAGAGACAAAGGAAATAGCCTTTAATTCCAAAGGTGTGTTTATCGGATATATAGATGATAAAAAGAGAGTTATTGACTGTGATGGCAAAATCATCGGCGTGGTTGATAAAAACGGCAATATCATAGCCTCTAGCGGAGAAGTTCTGGGGAGCGCCGGCAATTATAAGCGCTTGGCGTATGACAAAGACGGCAATGTTATAGGATATGTGACGCCGGATGGCACGGTTAAAGACTTCAAAGGCAACTTAATCGGTAAAATGACCGCAGACGGGACTATTGTTGATACCAAAGGGCGGATTATTGGTAAAGCCGGGGATTTCAATCGAGTCGCGATGGATAAAAATGGCAATGTTATCGGTTATATTGACGAACACGGGCGGGTAAAAGATGAAAAAGGAAATATAATCGGCTTTGTTGATAAAAATGGCAATATAATCAAAGCCGGCGACAAAAAAATCGGCAGGACGTGTATTCGCAAAAGAGTTGCCTATGGCACGCAAGGAAAGGGAATAATAGGTTATGTTGACGATAAAAATGTTGTTAAAGACTTTTCTGGAAAGGTTATAGGACAGAGAAAAGGGACGGATATTATCGATTCCCGCGGCCGCTTGGCTGGCAAAACCGGTGTGATGTTAAATGTCGTCAGTAACGCCGACAAAATGATAATCGGTTATGTTGATGATAAAAACTATGTTCGCGGAAATGAAAACAAAGTCATCGGACTTGTTGACGCAAAAGGCAATGTTTTAGCCGCCAAACATAATATTATCGGGCGGTTGGATAAGGATAATAAAACGCTGCGTAACAATGGCAACGAGCATATCGGCTTTATGAAGGCAAATAATTTTGCCTATGATAAAGAAAACAAACTCATTGGCTATGTTAACGAAAAAGGCGAAGTTATTGCCGTCGGCGAAATAATCTGCACCGCTTGTAAAAGCGTAAAGCTTGCTTATGATAAAAACGGTAACGTTATCGGCTATGTTGATGAAAACGGTAATGTTATTGGTCCGGATGGAAAAGTTGTCGGCTATGTCGACAAAGATGGTAATGTCATCGGCGCTAATGGAGAAATTATCGGTAAAATTGGCGAAGGGCGGCGACTGGCTCTGGATAAGAATGGTAAAGTCATCGGGTATATTGAGCCGGATGGAACGGTTAAAGATTTTAAGGGAAATATTATCGGTAAACTTGATAAAGACGGAAATATTGTTGATAAAGACGGCAATATTATCGGTAAAGCCGGATTGGAGCATAAACTTGCGTATGATAAAGACGGCAATATTATTGGCTATGTTGATGAGAATGGCCGGGTAATTGACGAGAATGGCAATGTCATAGGCGTTGTTGACAAGGATGGAAATATTGTCGGAGTCGATGGCAAGATAATCGGAAGTGTCGGTGACGCAAAAAATCTGGCTTATGATAAAGATGGCAATATTATCGGTTACATAGACGAAGACGGCTCTGTTAAAGATTTTAACGGCAATACGATAGGCTATGTTGATGAAAACGGCAATATTCTGAACAACACGGGAGAGATAATCGGAACGGCCGGAAAAGTCGGCCGGCTGGCATACGACAAAGACGGTAACGTTATCGGCTATGTTGATGAAGACGGAAATGTGCGGGACTTTAACGGCAATATCATCGGTAAAGCCAATCCGGACGGAACAATAACCGACCAATATGGGCGTGTCATCGGCAAAGTGGGAAAAATGGCTGAACTTGCGGTAGATGAAAATGGCAATGTTATCGGCTATATCGGCGAAGACGGAAATGTTTATAAAGAGAACGGCGAACTTTTGGGTTTTGTTGATGAGAATGGCAATATCGTTGGTTTGACCGGAGAAGTTTTGGGCAAAGCCGACATAAAAAAGAGGTTGGCGCTGGATGAAAACGGTAATGTTATCGGCTACATAGATGACGATGGCACGGTCAGGGATTTCAACGGGAATTTAATCGGTTATCTCGGGGAAGATGGCACGATACACGATAAAGACGGCAATATCATCGGCAAGGCCGGAGATATGGCAAAAGTTGTCGTAGATGAAAACGGAAATATTATCGGCTATGTAGACGACAAGGGTCGGGTTATCGGTAACGATGGAAAAACAATAGGATTCGTTGCGGCTGACGGCACTGTTTACGGAACAGATGGCGAGGTAATCGGACGTCTTGCCGAAGATGGCGATGGCAATTTGCAAGTTGTCCGCCGCCGGGCAATTCTGGATGAAAATGGAAATGTGATTGGTTATGTCGATGAAAATGGTATCGCCTATGATTTAAATGGCAAGGTTATCGGCAAACTGCAGGAAGACGGAACCATAAAAGACGCAAACGGCAATATTATCGGACGCATCGGGGATTATACGGAATTTACGATAGATGAAAATGGCCGGGTGGTCGGAACTGTCGGCGGATATGCCAACCTTGCTGTTGACGAAAACGGCAATGTTATCGGTTATGTCGGGGCTGATGGAAAAGTTTATAATGCGGATGGTTTAGTAATTGGTTATCTGGACGAAGAAGGCAATGTTATCACTTCACGAGGTATAAAAATCGGCGCTGTCATAAAGAAAGATATGATACCGATGTCGCCGAACGGATATAGCCTGGGAGCCATAAATAACCGAGGGGAAGTGGTAAACAACAAAAACGAAGTTATCGGAAAGGTGCTGCCGTCATCTTTAATACGCACCGCTGAAGGCGATAATATTATCGGAAAAACGGTTATCGGCGGACTTGCCGTCGGGTGGGGCTGTAAACAATTAGGTTATGTGGATAGAGATGCCAGAGTAAAGAAAGACGGTCAAAATACCGAATATCGTATGCTCTTTGACCGCAGTATCGTTGACAGCAACGGCGACTATGCTGGTGATATTGCTAAAATCGGCTGGGTAAGAGATGAAAAGTGTAACATCATCGGCAAAGCCGGACAAGACGGATATGTTCGCAACAATGACGGAGGATATGTGGGGTGCGTCAATCCGGATGGCAGTGTTCTGAACCCGGACGGCAAAGTTGTCGGAAAAGTTCATGAACCGGCGTATGCACTATACTATAACGGAGAGATGATGGGCATTGTCGGTAATGACGGTATTGTCAAATCTGGCAATACAGCCGTCGGATGTGCTAATTTTGAAGGGGAAATCCTGAATAAAGACGGCTTTATCATTGGTGAAGTTGTTGATAAAACTCAGGCCTATACGCTGGAGGGAGAGTTTGTTAATAACCTGTCGCCTTTTGGTTATGACAGCACGGCGGTAATTCCGAATACAAAAATATTGTTGGGTAGCTTGTTGGTAAATCCCAAAAAGGAAATCAAAGGTGTTCTGCTGCCGGAAAAGAACATTATCGTAGACGCCAATGGCAAGGTTATTGGGCACATGTTTGCGGACGGATATGTCTATAATCAGCAGGGAATTGCCGTAGATAAATTCGTCTATGACGGAAGCGGATTTTATGCACGCAAAACCGGTCGGCTGCTACCCAAAGGAAATGTCGTTGATATGAACGGAAATTATATCGGCTTGGTTAATGATAATGGCAAAGTGATAGACGTTTTAGGAACGGAGCTCGGGCAAATTGATGCCAAAGGGCGGATGTTTGATGAAAAAGGAAACTACAAAGGGGGAATAGTCCGCACGGGGGTAGGAATTGGCTATGATGGTTCGTATTTAGGTTATGTCAGCAAAAAAGGAACGGTTATTGATGTCGACGGCAATTTGAGCGGTTATGTCGGCGCTGATGGCCATGTATTGAATAAAAATAAGCAATTGGTCGGCGAAGTCATTGAGGAAAATATTGTTATTGACGTGCAGGGAAATGTAAAAGGGTATCTCAATGCTCTGGGCGATATTATCGGAATTGATGATAAAATAGAGACGACGGTTTTGCCGGGAGGCGCATCTAATAAAAATTACAGCGTCTTAAAAAGAGGTGTTATCTTGAATTATTCCGGACACGTCATTGGGCAGGTTGCACCGGATGGTAGCATTATATCCACCGACAACCAGCCGATTGGCCGAATTTTGAGCACAGGGCAAGCCGTCAATAATAAAGGTGTGTTGATAGGCGAAATCATTGAAGGAGATATCATCATTAGCGATGAAGATAAAGTCATCGGTTATATAAATGCTGAAGGAAAAGCCCTGAACTTTGAGCATTCCGTTATTGGTAAAGTTATTTCTTCTAATTTAGTTGTAGATAACAATGGAAAAATTATGGGACATACCTATAAAATAGGTGCTAATATACTGGGAAATGACGGGAAATATTTTGGGCGCTTGGCTCCTGACGGCCGTGTCCTTAGCCTGACTAACGGCCGGATAGGCTATCTGAAAAGTAACGGTTCGTATGTGAACGGTAAAAACCAGGTGGCTGGATATGTGTTAGACGAAGTCGCTCAAAATCGGAGGAACTGATTTGCACATTAACAAGTTAAAATTAAGCAGATTTATCACAAGCTTAATCGTTTTGATGGGGATTGCCGCCAGAGCAATCGCCGCCGATATGAGCGCGCTTAATTTTAACGGCGATTTAATCGGAAAGGTTATTCCCGACGGCACGGTTATCAATTTTGACAATGAATTAATTGGCCATATAACCGCAGACGGCTTTGTTTATAACGATGAGAAAAATATCATTGGCGGCGTTGTGCCTCAGGGCGTTGCGATTTCCTATAATAACAGCATTTTGGGTAAAGTCAGCAATGACGGTTCCGTAACGGCCGTAAATGATACGTTGGTAGGAAAAGTTTTGCCGAACGGCTTGGTCGTAAATGATAACTATGATATTCTGGGCGCTGTTGTTTCTCCGGGGCTTGTTTATGACGATGCCGGGCAGATTACCGGCAGAGTATCCGGTGACGGACGGTTTTATAATTTAGTCGGCGAGAATACGGGATATGTAACCGCTTCCGGCTATGTCTTTACCGCTGGAACTGACCGTAAAGTCGCATTGGCAGGCAGACTGATTACTTCTAAAATCGTTGTTTCGTCAACCGGCAAATTCTTGGGCAGTATTGCCCCGGACGGAAAAGTCATTGATGTAAATAAAAAAACAGTCGGAAATATTCACGCCAACGGATTCGTCTATGCTGCCGATGGAAAAATCATCGGGCAGGTGGCAGAGAGCGGCTATGCCTTTAATCTTGATGGAAAATATATTGGCGTTGTCAGTTATAACGGAGAAGTTACCGATAAAGGGGCGACTATTGCCCGCGCCGTTAATGGCGGACGCGTTATAAATAAAGATGGCAAGGTTATCGGTTTTACCGTAAGTCTGTCTGCTACGGCCAATACATTGGAAGGAAAATACTTAGGCCGGATTACGGCAAAAGGAGAGATTGCTCGCGGAAGGAACATCGTAGGAAAAATCGGAGCCTCCGGCAATGTCGTCAATGAAAAAGGCGAAGTTGTCGGTGTTATAAATGCCGAAGGTCCGGTTTTTGATTATTTAGGCGAGCTTAAAGCAAATGCAGCCGTAGGCGGACGGGTTGTATCATTGGAAGGGGTTGATTTGGGGCAAATGGTACAAAAGAGTGCTTTTGATACCAATGGCAACCAGTTGGGACGGATAATGGATGCGCGTCTGAATTTTAACAACTCTAATGAATTTATCGGAGTTAGCGGTATAAATTCCATACTCCCGTTTAATGGAAAAGTTTATAAAACATCGCCGTATGGCTATGTCTATGATGAAACCGGAAATTTAAATGGCAGAAACTATCCCTTGGGGCATATATTTTCAGCCGAAGGGAATATGCTGTCATACACCACCGGAAACGGACAAACGGAAAATTCTTCCTTAAATGAAATTGCCAAGTTAACCGGATCCGGTATGTTCTTAGATAAAAATAATAAGCTGCTGGGAAAAGTTATTGAAGACAAGTATGTTACCAATTTTGAAGGGGCAACATTGGGATTCGTTACGCCGGTTTATCAAGTGGTCAATATGCGGGATCAGAAAATCGCTAAAATTTTGCCGGACGGTAACGCCGTAGGGCTGTCAGGAAAAAATACGGAAATATACGGACGAGCAGGTGCTTCCCCTGTCAGCGTAAGTATTAACGGCGATTATCTCGGCTATAATCTTTTGGATGGAAAAATTGTCGATGGAACGGAAAATATCGGCAAAATAAGTTCTAATGGCAACGCTCTGGACAATATGGGTGCACTATACGGCGGTGCCGCGCCTCTCGGTGCCGTAGTCTCGCCGGAATGTAAGTTTTTAGGCGTCGTTTCTGATTCTGGTGAAGCCAGAACATCCGCCGGTGCATACCTGGGGATGGTCTTAACTAATGGGCAGATAATGAATGAAACTGAAAATGTAATCGGCCATATTGTTGTTCCTCAGGCAGTTAGCGGTAAAAAAGGAGAGATGCTCGGTATATCTGGCCCGCTGGGAAATGTCCTAAACTATTCTAATCAAAATATGGGGTGTGTAGGTGCCGATGGTCTGGTACGCAACCCTCAAAAAGAAATTGTCGGCCAGACAATATCATATACGCCGATTATGGGATTTAATAATAAAATTATCGGTTATACGGATTTCTATGGTAACGTTGTTGATAATTCCGGTGTGCAAATTGCCGTTCGTGATATTGACGGCAGTATTCTTGCTAAAAACGGAGAAAATGTTGGCGTCCCGTTTAAATATACGGTAGCCTTTGACAGTAATAACGTGTATCTCGGGCGGGTTAAACCGGACGGAAGAGTCGTTTCGGATGCCGGCGAAATCTTGGGTATCGTCCAATATAATGGCGAAGTTGTTATAAAGGGAAGTAAAAACGGCTTTGCTTTGTATGACTTATATGTATATGACAACGATGGAAAAACCATCGGCTATATTGCGAAAAACGGACGTGTTTATAGCATTATGGGCGAGATGAAAGGAACAATCTACAATGGATTCGTTGTTGATAAAAAACAAAATTTAATCGGACGAGGCGCCCGGGATTATGAAATAAGAAATGCCGCGCATGAGATTATCGGCCACCTTAAACTGGACGGATCTGTTTTAGATGTCAAAAACATTGAGGTCGGACAGCTGCAACCTAACGGCGATATAAAAAATGCCGGCGGGAATATCATAGCCAAAGCGGAACGCCTGCAATATTATCAACGCCCTGCTGAGCCGGAAGATGAGGATGAACAGTCAGAATCAGATAGAGAAAAAGAAAACGAGGAAAAAACAGGCGATAATAAAAACCAAAATAATGAAGAAAGCTCATCTGATGACCAACCGGCTGCCACGGAAATGATAAATGAAAACGAAGAGATTGAAAGTGCGGCCGATGCGCCAGAGGAAACGCCGGAAGATGAGGCGTTGATTGAACAGAGAAGAAATAGGGGATTTCTTGGCATAGCCGTAACGCCGGGCGGAAACATTATCGGCGATGTTCTGGGCGATAATACAGTTGTAGACGATAACGGGGAAACTATCGGTCGTGTAAATGAAAACGGGGAAGTTATTGATAACGATGGAAATACTGTCGGGCAATTACAAAAACCTCAAGTTCAGGATACGCTAGGAGCCAATACTAGGGCTAGGTGGATTGATGCGGTGGTTAGGAACACAACAATAAATCCTTATGATAATACAGATGAAGCAACCTTTGTCGGACCGGGCGGAGGTATCGGACCTGGTGGCAGATATAATCCGCAACGCGCTGCAATTTTGGCTCAGCTGCAAAATGAGCGTCGTCAAACAATGGCCGCGGCAGTTGTTACACCGGGCTTTAACGCTGCCTCTTATACCGGCTGGCAGGATGATTGGGGTATTCCCCGCGCCGTTTCAACTTTGCGTGTAAATATGGACAATATGATTACTGCGGATAAACCGATTCCTGCCGTAATGGCGCGTTCGCTGATTTCCTTTGGTTCTGCTCCGGTTACAGCGATTGTTGAACGGAATATATACGGTGATACGGGGAGAAATGTAATTATACCTGCCGGAAGCCGTATTATTGGCGGTTTGCAAGACATTGACGGTGAAGATCGGTTTGATAGTACCAGCGGTGGCGTGAAACTTGAAATCGCCTGGTCGAGAATTATCCGTCCGGATGGCATAGCTTTTATTTTGGATGCCGGAACATCACAAACTGGCGATGCGCAAGGACGGGGCGGCGGCGCGCTTGGTTATGTTGATGAACAGTTAGTTAAAAAATATACATTGCCGATTGTCGGAACTCTGGCAAGCTCAGCCATTACCTATATGATGGCTGTTGATGAAGAAAGCACGGGAGAAGTTGAAAATTCAAAACAACAAGCGGCTTCTGATGCGCGTCAACAGTTTATGGATAAAATGGATCAGATACTGCAACAGATTATTGACAGCAAATCGCAAATTCAATCCGTAACGTATATTCCGGCAGGTACCAGAATTATCATATATCCGATGCGAGATTTGTGGCTAAGAAGCACCAAAGATATTGAAAGAGGCGTTGCGACGGATATTCCAAGCTCCGGACAGGGCGGATTAGTTACAGAAGAAGTCGTTGGCGGTGGAACAGGAACAACCACTACATCAACTGTTGAGAGCAATAATGGTGGTGGTAGCAGGAAAGTTATTCTTGGAGGCCAGAGTAACCGAGGAACTTCTAATCAAGATAACAGTGGCGGTGGTGGAACTCCGCTAATAAGCGAAGAACCGCAAAATAATAATCAACGGAGAAATACAGGCCAAAATAACACAGGCGCGCTTCCTCCGCCGGCAGCCGATGGCTCAATAACCGGTGTTCCACCGAGCGAGGATGAATTATCGGAAGAAGTGGAAGGAATACCGCCGTTATACTAACCAAACAGTAACTTGACTGAAATGTTAACTTATGCTAAAATATAGAAGTAAAATATTTTTGAGGATAAGATTATGGGAAAGTTGGAAGACGAAGTTCTTTGTTCTGTTTTAAGACCGCTGGCCTATTGGTACGAACAGGAAAATATTGAAGAAGTCGCCATCAACCATCCGGGCGATATTTGGCTTCGTCTGCGTGGCAAAAGGGCTTTCCCCTGGGTAAATTACAAAGACCCGAAATTAAGCCGGGAATATCTGATAAATTTGCTTCATATTATAGCCAATCTGAACGATCAGGAATTTGACCCGATAAACGGTTCACCGGTTGTTTATGCCCGTATCCCCGGCGGACATCGTTTTACCGGAGTCGCCGGCAAAAATATTGAATACGACTTGGACGATTCCGCCACCGGCGGTGTCGCCATTACCATCCGTCTTCATACCGACGACGTAGCTTTTGGTTTTGGCGATTATGGTTTGGAGCAGGGGAAAAAATTAAAAGAAATAAACCCGCTGAAAAACATCAAAGACCCGGATGATGCGTATGAACGCCTGTTGTTGGCCTTACGCCGCGGTGACCATATTTTGGTAAGCGGTGGTACCGGTACCGGTAAAACAACGCTGCTGAATAATCTGTTAAAGTTGCTGGATATTCATAAACGGGTCATAACCGTTGAAGATACGCGTGAATTAAATGTCCCCCAGCCTAATCACGTCCACATCGTGTTGTCCCGAACGGAGCAAACCAACAGTATGGACTACTCTAAAGTTATTGACTTGATTGTGCGTTTTACGCCGGATGCAATTATCGGCGGTGAAATTTCAACCAGTAACGCCGGTGCAATTTGGGAGCTGATGGGCTCGGGACACGATAATTGCTTGGCAACCATCCACGCAGAAAGTTCAACGGCAGCGTATGAAGCATTTGTCAAACGTATAATGCGCACCCAGCCGCATATAGATGTGGAAAAAACAATAGAGGAAATGCGCCGTAAACTGCACGTCGTCCAGATTGTCCGCGATGGCAATATTCGCGGTATAACCGAAATAACCTAAAGCAACGAGGCTATTTCAGCTTTAACCTCGTCAATAAATAAATTCTTCTCCGCGCTTGTTTTTAAAACGCTGACATAAGCGGCAGTATGGCTTTTTATCTTATTTTCGGTCTCATTGATGATTTTTTCAAGCGCCTTATCGCTGATTTTATCCGCTTTAGTCAGGACAATTTGGTAAGTAACGGCCGCTTTATCCAGCATATCCATAATCTCTTCATCAATTTTTTTTATGCCATGCCGGGAATCTATCAGCAAAAAAACGCGCCGCAAAGTCGCCCGTCCGACAAGATAAGCATTGATGAGCTGTTGCCAGTTTTTAACAATATCTTTCGGAGCTTTGGCAAAGCCGTAACCGGGCAAATCCACCAGATAAATTTTATCATCTAAATTAAAGTAGTTTAACTGTTGCGTCCGCCCGGGGGTGGAGGATGTTTTTGCCAGTTTTTTCTGCCCAAACAGGGCGTTAAGCAAGCTGGATTTTCCAACATTGGAACGTCCGGCAAAAGCCACCTCAACTCTGTCTCCGTCCGGCAGCTGTTTCAAATTCGCAACACTCAAAACAAACGAACATTTCTTCTTAAAAAGTTCTTTGCCGCTATTCAACAATACTTCTCGATTCTCCGCCATTACGACACTCCGTTTTTATAGAGAATAACCTTTTGCTGGATAATAGATAAAATATTGCTGAGTGTCCAGTAGATAACCAGACCTGAAGCAAAATGCCCAAGCATAAAGGTAAAGAATACCGGCATTAGCGCAAACATCATCGCCTGATCTTTATTAACCGGTGCCGGATTAAGCTTTTGCTGTATCCACATTGTAATTCCCATAAAGATTGGCCATAACCCGATATCCAGGAAGCCGGGCACATAAAAATGAAGCATTTGCGAAAGCGTAAGCGGATCCGGCGCCGACAAGTCTTTTATCCAGCCGATAAAAGGTGCATGCCGGATTTCAATGGCAATATTCAATACCTTATAGAGTGAAAAGAAAATCGGAATTTGAATAAACAGGGGTAAGCAACCTGCGGCCGGATTGATTTTTTCTTTTTTATACAAATCAAGCGTTGCCTGTTGAATCATCAATTTATTATCGCCGTATTTCTCGCGAATATCAATAATCTTAGGTTGAATAGCTCTCATTTTGGCCATATTGGTATAAGATTTATTGACAATCGGGAACATCAACAGCCTGAGCAACGCCGCAAACAACAGAATGGCCCAGCCCATATTGCCGAGAAAACTGTATAAATAATCCAGAATATAAAAGAAAGGTTTAGTCAGAAAATAATACCAACCGAAATCAACCGCCAAATCAAACTTGGGAATATTACGCTCTTCGGTATATTTATCCAACAATTTAACCTCTTTGGCGCCGGAGAATAAGGTATAGGTATAAGATTTTTCCTGATGTGCCGGAATAATTACCCTTGCTCCGAGAAAATCAACCTGATAATTAAAGTTGCCGTTATTCTTAAAGTTTACCGTTGCTTTGTCATCATTGCCGAGAATAAGCGCCGAAAACCAATATCTGTCGGAAAAGCCGAGCCATCCGCCTTTTGTCTCAAAGCTTTCGCTATCCCCCTTGTCCAGGTCGGCAAAGGTAAATTCGCGCAACGTTCCGTCAACAACCCCGTTCATGCCTTCGTGCACAACCGAACGCGTTTGCACCATATCTTTAATATTTCTGCTGATAAGGGCATACGGAAAAAGGTCTATTTCCTTGTCGGTATTATTTTCCACCGTATCGGTTATCGTAAAAAGATAATTGTCATCTATTGAGATTTTTCTCGTAAATAAAAGCCCTTTGCCGTTATTCCAGAACAAAACAATAGGCTTCTTTTCCGTTAAGTCGGAGTCTTTGCTTGTCCAGAGAGTGTTTGCATCTGGTAACAATAAATTTTTATCCAATGAAAGCCAGCCCAAATCGGCAAAATATTGATTAGCCGTCTGCGCCGGCTTAAGTAGCTCAACTTTGGGGCTGTTTTCATCTAATGTAACATCATATTTTTTGAGATATAAATCGTCAAACCGGCTTCCGCGTAAGCGTATGGAGCCGGAAACGGCATTGTTCTGAAAAGCAATACGGCTATCCTCTTTGACAACGTCTTCCGGACTTTTCAAAACTTCATTGGCCGGCTGGGGCTCAGGAGAGGAAAGTTCCTTCATTTGTTCCGCAACCTGCATTGTTGCGGAAGCCTGGTTTTGCGCTATCTGCTTTGGCGTTGTCCCAAAGAAATAATTAACGGTATAAATGGCAACAAAAGATAACAGAATTGCCAGAGACAACGATTTTAATTCATCTTTCATTTGTATAGTATCTCCTAAAGTCCTTTTTTTGTATCAAACATTCCCCAATTACTAATATAAAAAAGCCGGTTTGTAAAGCATTTAGGGCAGTTAATCCGAGTCTTTATTCAGCGTATTTGATTTTTCTGAAGCCTTGTTAGGCAAAGGGACGGGATCATAGCCGGAGCCGCCCCACGGATGACACCGCAACAGCCTTTTAACGCCCATCCAACCGCCTTTGACTATCCCGTATTCGGAAATAGCCTGATACATATATTCCGAACACGTTGGCACATAGCGGCAAGCATGCGGTAACATTGGCGATATCCATTTTTTATAAAGTAATAGGAATTTAAGCAACAGCGATTTTATTTGCCTGTATAAAGCGGAAAACATTTTAATTGCCTTCTGCTGAAAGGTTTTCTTGCAAAAGGGGCGCGTTGTTCTGTCCGCCTTCCTTTTGGGGAGGTATAAAATTTTTATTGATGCGCTTTATCGCATAAACCACATCGCCGCGCAACTCTTTGAAACAACAAGACGCGGTGGTGTTTCTTGCTATAAAGACATAATCCACTTGCGGTAAGGCGTATGTCTGTAAAACTTCCCTGACAATAGCGCGCAGTCTTCGCCGGCTCTTATTGCGGATAACGGCATTGCCGATTCGTTTCGTTGT
>CALXYD010000003.1 GCA_944392865.1 uncultured Alphaproteobacteria bacterium | reverse complement strand
GCGCCGAAAGGAAAACGATATTATGCCGACAAGCGGAAAAATTCTCCTGCTCTCCTGTTGTGCGCCGTGCGCCTGTGCCGTTATCAAAAAACTGCACGAAGACGGCGCGGATTTTGCCGTGGCTTTTTATAACCCGAACATCCACCCCGCCGCCGAATATGCCAAACGCCGCGACGAACAGCAAAAACTCTGCGTCCGATGGCATATTCCTTTTATTGAGCTGGAATACGACCCGGAAAACTGGCTGAAACAAACCCTGCCCTATAAAGACGAACCCGAACGCGGCGCCCGCTGTTCGCTCTGCTTTGAACTGCGTCTGCGCCGGGTAATGGAATACGCCAAGGCCAACGGTTTTGCCGCCGTGGCTTCGGTTTTGGGCGTATCGCGCTGGAAAAATCTGGCGCAGGTCAACGCAGCCGCCGCCCGTGCCTCGGCAGACACCGGCGTTCCGTATGTGGAAATTGAAGGGCGCAAACACGGTATGCAGGAAGCGCGCCTGGCGCTCATCAAAGAACTCGGATTATATAATCAGGATTATTGCGGTTGTGTCTATTCCGAAGCGGCCGTCCTTGCCCGCCGCAAAAATCCCGCCGCATAACAGACATTTTCCTAAACAGCATAGCCCCCCCATCAGCAAAAATTCTCCGCCGCCTTAAACCTTTATTAGCAAATCCGCGCTATAAAAAAAGCATAATATCCGGCGCACCGGGCGTTCATAAGTTACGGCAATCTCCGCCTGTTCGCCTCCGTTTTGGCGATTATGGGGCGCCGACCGGACAGCATGCCGCTCCGCGCCATTGTCAAAGTGGAAGACTATCGCACCGCGTTGGAAAAATACCGCCCTTACCTGTCGTTTACCGTCGCTGCCGACGCCGCAAAACCGTCTTCCTGGCGTTTGTATTCCGGCCGCCACGCCGCCGATTTTGCCAAACTGCAAAAGCTCGGCAACATTTACCCGGGCGTGCTTGGCTACGGCAACACGCTGGCCGTCCACACCGGCGACACTTATTCCTGTTGTGAAACCATCAGCGCCGGCATTCCGACCGCCATCAGCAGCGACGGCATATATATAGACAAGTCCGTCCGCCCCGATTGCCTGAATATGCAACAATTGATGATACCCAAATACGCCCTTCGCTTTGAAGACTTTGTCAGCCTCGCCGGGCACATGGGCATAGAGCCGGATAATTTGCACCCGGCGACATTGTCCGACTTAACGCGCGTATTTGCCGAGGCCATCCGCCATCGGATAGGGTAAATTTCCCGATTCGCCGGCGCTTTTTTCAGCCATTGCCCGCATTTTATCCGCCGTTTGCGAATCCTTACCAACCGCTATCGCCTTAAATTTACGCAATAATCTTTATTTTCATCCGTAAAGGACAAGATTCCGCTTGCAATTAAGCAAATATAAACTAAAGTTAATACATCGTTAACAATTCAACGATATGTAATTAAACTTATGAAGAGGAACTCTTAGATGAAAAAAGTTTTGTTATTGGCAGGACTTGCCGGAATGGTTGCCGCCAACGCGGAAGCCATTGACGTAACCCCTTATGTCGGCTTAGACGCCAACTATGCGATTGTAGACACCGATTCGTCCCACAGCATCAGCTCCAAAGATAAATCGGTATCCGCGGTTATCGGCGGCAGAACAGACCGCTTCGGGTTGGAAGCTTTTTACAACTATGGCCTGAAAGAACACAAAGCCACACATGACACCCGTATCAGCGGCTGGGGCTTGGATGCGATTGTTTATCAGCAGTTGGGTTGCTCCGGCAGATGGGAACTCCTGGGTTCCGCCGGTATTGCCAACTACAATATTAAAGGCGACAACGGCCTGGGCAGAGACTATGGCTTGGCCGAACGTCTGGGTGCCGGCTTGCAGTATGCGATGACCGAAAATACCAGCGCCAGAGTGATGTATCATCACGCTTGGGTAAACGGCTCCAAATTGGATAGCCTGGATGAATTTTCCATCGGTATCAGATACGCTTTTTAATCAACGTATCGTTTGAAAAAATCAAGGGGAACCGCACGGCTCCCCTTTTTTTGTATCCGATTCTCATTTCCGATACGATCCTTTTTGCCACCCGACCTTTTCGCCTCTTCTCTTTCTACACCGCCGCCCCGCCATCTTCTTTATCCTGCCACGCCCGCCTGCCATACCGCCGCCCGCCCCGCCTCTATATCCCCTCTCTATCCTCCCTATGTCCCCAACTCCTCCTGCTCTTCATGCTTTCCACCTCCACCGCGCCTCAACGCCACCCTACCCCAAAGCCTTTCTTTGCCCGCTCATCCCCTTCAGCGCCCGATAACCTTTGTTTTTTCGCCCTCCCACAAAAAAATTTGACTCAAATGCATTTTTTCTTGACTCTTTCTGTCTATTAGTATAAAAACGATTCTGCAAGCCGGGGTGCACGCTCGCCCGTGTAAAGATTTCATCACCCGGCATTTCATAGTATAACCCTCGGAAGTTTTTTATCTGCCAATAGGGTACGGGCGCAAAAATCAATCAAGATAAAAGGCTTCTGGAAGAAAAAAGGATTATATTATGAAAAACGATAAAGATTTAGATGTTGGTTACTTTAAACTCCAGGCCAAAAATTTATTCCACGACTTCAAGCTGGACTTTATGCAGGACGATTCGACCTACGTTTGCGCGCCGCGTTTTTATGACGTGAACGCTGTCGTTACCGATTTCGGCATAGACGACTATGCGAACTTTACCCTGATGAAAGCGCAGCACATACTCGCCAAAATCGCCGGTTTCGCCTCCTGGGATGATTTGCTTAAATCCCCGGCGGAAAAACTGACGGCGGGAAAAGACATGCTGGATACATCGCCGTATAAGCTGAAGCGTGAAAGGGTCTGGCGTATTGCCCTCTCGGGTTACGAAAAAATTGCCGAAGGCAAAGGCGGCGACTATGTGTTGAAATGCCCGCGCCTCGCGGAACTTGAGGAAATCGCGCAACTTGAACCGAATGCGGCTTTCCAGAGCTGCGGCGACATTGAAACATACACCAAAGATACGGAACACTTCTACGTCAATGTTCTGCCCAGGCAATCGCAAATCCGCGTGCTTGTCCCGGGCAAACAATGGCCGGCCGACTACGCGGTAACCGTCCGCAACATTGAACCGAAAAAAGTTTATAATTTGGACTTATCCGGTTATGAAAAGATTGAGGATGGCGCTGCCGGCGACTATGTGTTGAAATGCCCGCGTCTTGCGGAACTTGAGGAAATCGCCCGCCTGACCCCGGACGCGTATTTCCGGAGTTGCGGCGGAGATTGCGTGAATGAATATTCCGCCGATACGGAACACTTCTACGTCAATGTCTTGCCCAGGCAGTCGCAAATCCGCGTGCTTGTCCCGGGCAAACAATGGCCGGCCAACTACGCGGTAACCGTCCGCAATCTCGGCAAGATGTAATTCCGTATCCTGCCAAAGATAGCGTACACGCAAAACCCCGTCGTGCAAACGGCGGGGTTTTCCTTTTGTTTATCGCCTCATTAGCGGCGCCGCAAAAACGACGGTATCTCCAAATCGTCCTCGTTCTCGCTTTCTTTCTCCGCAAAGTCTTCAATCTCATCAAACTTCGGCATAACCACCGGCTTAACCGGCTTTTTTGCCTTTGCCCGCGAAATTCCCAAAATCTTATCAATAAAACGCTGGCGCGTCGGCTCGGATGTTTCTTCCTCCTCCTGAATCATCGCCTGCGCCTCTTCGCGCGCCTTGCGTTCGCGCGGCAGTTCAACCTCTCCCTGCTCAGGGAACAGCTGCGGCTCTTCCTCAATAATCTTCACTTTGGCCGTCGGAGCAAAAGCTTTTTCCACTTTAATTTCCGCCAACTCGGATTTTGCCTGCGCCGCCTCTTCGGCATTCGCCACGACCGGCTTGTTGATAATCGCGTTAAACAACGCCGAAGAAGAATGCGGTTCTTCGCTCTCGCCCTCGGCTTTCATCTCCGCAAACTCACCCTGCTGCGGTGCCGCCGATTTTTTCGCCGTCGGCAGTTCCACCACATTGCTGAGTTCAATCGGCGCCTCTTCTGCCGGCCGGTCTTCTTCCACAATTTCTTCCATTACCGGCGCGGTATCCGCCTCTTCTTCCGCCTTTCCGGCGTCCAAATCAACGTATGCGCCCATTTCCTTGTTCTTCATTGCCGGCGCCGTCGCTTCATCGTCAATCCCGGTTACCACAATGGATACGCGGATACGCCCGGACAGAGAATCGTCATAGCTGGAGCCGAAAATAATTTCCGCGTTCTCGTCAACTTCTTCGCGGATAATATTAACCGCCTCGTCAATTTCCATCAAAGTAATATCCGAACCACCGGTAATGTTAATCAGCACGCCCTTGGCGCCTTTCATGGAACAATCGTCCAAAATCGGGTTGGAAAGCGCCTGTTCCGCCGCCACCCGCGCCCGGTCTTCGCCCTCGGCCTCGCCCGTGCCCATAATCGCCTTGCCCTTGTCTTCCATAATCCGTTTAACGTCGGCAAAATCAAGATTGATAAGCCCCGGCATAATCATCAAATCGGTAATGGAACGCACGCCGTCGTAAAGCACCTCGTCCGCCTTGATAAACGCGTCTTTGAGTGTTGTATTCTTATCGGCAATCCGAAACAGGTTTTGGTTCGGAATAACGATAATGCTGTCAACTTCTTTAATAAACGTTTCCAGTGCCGCCTCGGCGTTTTCCATTCTTTTTTTGCCTTCAAACGCAAACGGTTTAGTCACCACGCCGACCGTCAAAATGCCTTTTTCCTTGGCAATTTTGGCAACCACCGGCGCCGCGCCCGAGCCTGTTCCGCCGCCCATACCCGCGGTAATAAACACCATATTGGAATCTGCCAGTTCTTTTTCAATCTCTTCACGGGCTTCCTCCGCCGCCATTTTGCCGATTTCCGGCCTGGCGCCCGCGCCGAGCCCCTGCGTAATTTCAAGCCCGAGTTGGATTTTCCGTCCGGCGGGAGAAAGCGCCAACGCCTGCGCGTCGGTATTGGCCACGACAAAATCAACCCCCTCCAGATTCTTCGCCATCATATTGCTGATGGCATTGCCGCCGCCGCCGCCGACGCCGATAACGGTAATTCTTGGTTTTAAATGCGTAAAGCTCGTTTCTCCGACAGCCAGTTTAATTGCCATATTTTCATCTCCGTTTATAAAAAAAAGCTAAATTCCTTTTACCATGGATTTTAGCTTTAAATAAATTAAGTTTTCGTTACCGCCGCCGGATTTTTTTTGCACCCGGCGCCATTTTTTCGCCACCCGTATCAGCAAGTCTTCTTAAACAGCTCCAGAATTTTCCCGAATAAACCGCCGCTGTTGGCGCTGACGTTCACCCGCTTGACAATTTTGCGCTCCGAATTGTTGACGGCAAACAGCAACAGCCCCAACGCCGTTGAGAATGTCGGACTGTGCAACACCTGCGGAATATTTTCAATATTGCGCGGCCGCCCGATTCGCACCTGCTTGTCCAAAACCATGCTCGCCACTTCGCGCATACCCGGCAGTTGCGACGCCCCGCCGGTCAGCACAACCCGGTGCGACGCGGTGTTCTTATAACCGGCCTCGTCAAGTTTGCGCCCGACCAGTTCAAAAATTTCTTCAATCCGCGGCGAGATAATATTGATTAAATCCGAGCGGTAAATCTGTTTAATGCTGCTGTCGTCTTCTTCCCCGACCGGATAAACATTGATGATTTCCTGCTCGTCCTGGCTGATAAGAAAAGCGCAGCCGTGCCGATTCTTAACCTCTTCCGCATAGTTGAAAGACGTCGTCAGCCCGAGAGCAATATCGTTGGTAACGTTTATACCGCCGACCGGAATGGAAGAAAAATAAACCGGGTGTCCGTTTTTGAATGTCGCAATACTCGTTGTCCCGCCGCCGATATCAATAATCGTCGCCCCGAGTTCTTTTTCATCGTCAACCAGACACGCCAACCCAGACGCGTATGCCGAAAAAGCCTTCATATCCACATCCAGATGGGCGCTCTCAACCACCGTTACCAGATTTTTATACATCGGCCGCGGATAAAGCCCGAGCAAAATATTCACATTAAGCGTATCGCCATAGATATTGACCGGATTTTTAACTTCTTCGCCATTGTCAACCTGATACCCCATTGTTAAAAAGTGTATCGGCTCATTGCCCTCAACATTGACTTTCATCACGCCCTTGTCGGTAACTTTTTTGACATCGTCTTCGCTGACCGGACGATTCTTGTGCAACGACACCGAAGAACTGCGCACGACGCTGCGGGTACGGTCGCCGGAAACATTGACAATCACGTCCATAATCCGCTCGTTGGACATCTGCTCCGCCGCTTCCACCGCATTGCAAACCGCAATCGTCGCCTGATTGATATCCGTCACCACGCCGTTTTTAATTCCCTTGGCGGCGTTGTAGCCGTATCCTAAAATAGAAACCCTTTTTTCTCTCGTAACCCGGGCAATAATACAACACACTTTGGATGTACCGATATCCAAAGCAGCGACGATTTGTGCCTTGTTAAAAGAATGGTTCATTGCCAGCCTTTCGTTTTTTAGCGTTTAAACATCATATCTTCGGCAGACTTGTCAATATCGACAATAACCTTATTTCTGTAACGTACATCCAAGGAAGTTAATTTACGCTTAAAAATTCCCTGTCTTTTGTTCAATAATGCGATTTTTTGATATGCTTCGGCAAAATTTTTCTCGGGCAGCTTAACCACCACGCCGTGATTGACATTGTCAAAAATCAAATTCCACCGCCGGTTGGAAACATACACCGCCGCCTTGACGCGCCCGGCAAGCTCTTCATCGGTATTAAGCACTTCCATCAGCTCAGTCAGATGTTGCGGCGCGCCTTCGCCGGTCAGCACCAGCACCGGCGCATCAGGTTCAAAATCTTCCACCTCTATAACATTGCCTTCCGTATCCACCGGATAATAGCGTCCCTGATATTGCCAAACCGCCTGCACTTTGCGTTCTTCAATATGCACCAGCACGTTGTTGGGGAAAAAGCTCCGTTTGACCACGCACCGCCGCACCCAGGTCAACTGCTCAATTTGCCGTTGCAACTGTTCAATATCAATCCCCAGTATGCTCTCGTTTTCCGAAAAATTAAGCGCGGCAATCAAATCATCGTAAGAAGTGCGTCGGTTGCCCTCCACAATCACGTCTTCAACATAAAGTCCCCGGTCAGCCGAAAAACGGTAAAAAGACTGCATCATCCGATTAAACTGCGCCGCCACCACGTCATCACGCACCGTAACCGCCGTCAGCGCCAGCGCCAACGCCAGCAAAAGCGCCGCCGCCAACCCGCACAGCCGATAGGTGCATTCGTGTTCGGGATAAACTTCCATATCCTGCAAATTCATATTGTTAGCCGCCGTTGTTGCCATTTTCCCTTAACTTTCCGTCCTTTCGCTTCATTTATGCCGCGCATGCCGTTTCTATTTTTTCACGCCCATGCGCCGCACTTCCCACTCCAACGTAATCGCCGTTTTCGCTTTGACTTTTTCTATAATCGCCTCGCCAAGTTCCTCAATATCCGCCGCCGTCGCTTTCCCCCGGTTGATAAGAAAGTTGCAATGCATCGGCGACACTTCCGCCCCGCCGACTTTCATACCGGCGCACCCGGCCTCTTTAATCAGCTTCCACGCTTGCAGCCCGTCGGGATTCTTAAATGTTGAGCCGGCGGTCTTCTGATTGATGGGCTGATGGCTTCGGCGATATTCCGAATGTTCGTCCATAATCTTTTTAATTTCCTCGGGCGCGGCTTTCTCACCTTTAAACGTCGCATCAAGCACAATCCAGTCATCAGGAAACAGGCTTGAACGATAGGAAAAATTAAAATCTTCCGCCGTCGTTTCATAAACATTGCCCCAATCATTGAGAATATGCGCCTTGACAAACACATCTGACACCGTCCGCCCGAAACAACCGGCGTTTGTTCTGAGCAGCCCGCCGATACGCCCCGGCACCGAACAGATAAACTCCAACCCGCCAACGCCGTTATCAACAAGCGCTTTTTTCAAATCGCTGTTTTTAAGCCCCGCGCCGACGGTAACTTCCGTCCCGTTAAACGTAATTTGTTTAAACGCCGGCGTGTCCAGCTTGACCACCACGCCGGGAATACCGCCATCGCGGATAAGCAGATTGGAACCACCGCCGATAACCGTAACCGGTATGCCCTCGGGCTTGCGCATCATAAACGCCTTCAAATCATCGGCGTCTTCCGGCAAAAACAACACCTCTGCCGGTCCCCCGACCCCAAACCAGGTATGTTTGGCCAGCTTGGCATTTTCAATATATTTTCCCCGCACTTCCGGCAGGCTTTCCAAAATCGGCGTTTTCGCCCCGAATAATCGCCCGAACATGGCTCTCTCCTTTTCTTTTCGCCGGATTATCTCCGGCCGTTATTATATTTAATGACGATATTCCGCCGCTTCAACCGCCGCGGTATCAACCGTTGTCTTTATCCTCCGCCGCCGCGTTTTTGCGCGTTATCGCCAAAAGCATTCCCATCGCCAGACAACTCGCCAGCATGGAAGAACCGCCGTAGGAAACAAACGGCAGCGTCATTCCTTTCGCCGGCATAAGCTGCAAAGCCGAACACATATTGACGATTGCCTGCCCGCCGAGCGAAGCCGCCAGGCCGGACGCCGCATACATCACAAACAGATTGTTGTCGCGCATGGAAAGCAACATCGTCCGCGCCACGATAACCGCAAACGCCACCGCAATAATCGTCGTCAACCACACACCGCATTCCTCGCCGGCCAGCGCAAAGATAAAATCCGTATGCACATCTGGCAGCGTCATTTTATAATAACCCTCGCCGGGACCGCGCCCGAGCAGGTTGCCGTTGGCAAACGCGTCCATGGATTTCTGAATTTGCGACCCGATTTCATTTTCCGCCGCCAGAAAACGGTCTATTCTGTCACGCACGTGCGTCAAAAAGAAATACGACCCCGTTACCAGCATAATCCCGGCGCCGAACAGCGTCGCAATCAGCCAGACCGGAATTCCCGCCCAAACCATCTGCAACGCCCATACGCCGGCGATTAAAACCGTCATACCCAAATCCGGCTGCCCGAAGACTGACAGCGCCGTTAATAAAAACAGCCCCACCGCCACAGCCATCCCCGGAAAATCGTCAATACGCTTATTCGCGTCTAACAGCCACGCCGTCACCACAATAAACATCGGCTTGACAAACTCGGACGGCTGGAGCGAAAAACCGGCAAATTTTATCCACCGCGCCGCCCCTTTGGTTGCGTCGCCGACAATATAGGTCAACACAATGCCGATAAATGCGCCGAGAAAACCCAACACCGCCAACCGCCGGATAGTACGCAGGCTCTGCATGGAAACGCCGATAAGCAACACCAGCCCTGCGCAGATAAACACGCCCTGTTTTTTGATAAACGCGAAATCATCGGCAAGATGGTCGCGGTTGGCCGCCGACGGACTGGCGGAAAGCACCAGCATTGCCCCGATAAAAATCAGAAAGACGGTCAGCGAAAACGTAACCTTGTCCACTGTCCACCACCAGTTGGATATTTTGCTCTTGCTGTGTCTGGCAAAAGAAAACATAACCGTCCGCGCCCTTTCCTACATCAATGCCAACAAGCCGATAGCCGACGCCAACGCCGTAACCGCCCAAAACGTATAAACAACTTTAACCTCGCTCCAGCCCAACTGTTCAAAATGGTGGTGAATCGGCGCCATCTTAAAAAAGCGCTTGCCGGTCTTTTTAAAATACAGCACCTGAATCATTACCGATACCGTTTCCACCACAAACACAATCCCGACAATCGCCAACAGCAGCTCATGTTTCAAAATAACCGCCATCACGCCGAGAACCGCGCCGAGCGCCAGCGAACCCGTATCGCCCATAAACACCCGCGCTTTCTTCAAATTAAACCACAAAAAGCCGATACACCCGCCGGTCAGCGCCGCGCAAACCACGGCAATTTCCGCGCTTTTCGGAACATAGGGAAACGCCGTTTCGCTAAATGCCGGATAACCGGTAGCAAAAGCAAAAACCATAAACGCGGAAAAGACGATAGCCAGCATTCCCGCCGCCAGGCCGTCCAACCCGTCGCTGAGATTGACCGCGTTTGACGCGCCGGAAATTACCACCACCGCAAACGGAATATACACCCAGGACAATTCAAACGACCAGTCAATATAGGGAATATAAAGCCGGCTCTCAATAGAGTTCGGCGTTGCCGCCGCAATCACGTTGACCGCCAGCACCGCCGCCATAAACTGAATAAACAGCTTCATCTTCGCCGTCATCGCGTTCGGCGTCTGCTTCTTAACTTTGACATAATCGTCCGCAAACCCCGTCGCCCCGTAGACAATCAGCACCAACATTGAAATCCAGACAAAGTGCTGCGTCACGTTGGCAAACAGCAGCATGGCCGCCAAACTCGCGCCCAAAATCAGCAACCCGCCCATCGTCGGCGTTCCTTTTTTTGTTTCAACGTGCGATTGCGGCCCGTCGTCGCGTATCGGCTGCCCCTCTTTTTCATGCCCTTTGAGAAAAGCAATCAACCTGCCGCCGCACAAAAGCGACAACACCAAAGCCGTTACAAAAGCCAACACCGCCCGACAAGGCACCGTTTCCGGCGCGTAAGACAAAAAAGACCACATTATATCCAAATTCCCGTAAAAAAATAAGTTAGTGCGAAGCTGCAAAATATATTGTAAACAGCATAACCGCCAATATCTAAATGAAGTCTTAAAAAAATGCTGAAACAGAAAATATTTTTACCATTTCATTCCTCCCGGCACCGGCGCAGGATTCACCTTTTGTTAACCTTCGCCGGCCTACAATAAGCCATAATGCGCCGGATATTTCCGCGCGCCGGCTCAAACATTTTATTTCAAGGAGCAAAAGCTATGTCAAAAGCATTATCCGCCGCTGTTTTAAGCCTTGCGCTGTTGCTTGGCCGCCCGGTTGAAGCCCAAACCGAAAATTCCGACCTGCCGCCGGAGTTGCAGGGTTTCGGCCTGTATGAAGGCCTTTTGCCGATGGGCGAAGACAGCGACAGCGGCCTGCCTAAAATCCCTCAGGGCTCAACGCGCCAGAGCGTCATTCCTTTCATTATGTCATCGCTGCCCAAAGCCACGGCAGACACCGCAGTTAAAAACGTCGCCGAAGCCGAACAGGTCTTTTGCTATCACGTTTCCGCCAAACCGCAAGGCTACACGGGCTATACCTTAAACAACTTCGCGATTGTTGACTATTGCGGCGAGCTTGACCGGAGCGCCACCGCCACCACCTACGAGGCTCTGTTCACCCAAAGCCCGAACATCATCACCGCGCCGGCAAACTGCCGCATTGAGCCCAAAGTAATGCTGCGTTTTGTCCGCGGCGTTGATTACACGGACGTTCTGCTCTCGTCGCCCTGTCCGTCGTTTACGGTCTTCTATGCCGGGCGCTACAATGCCTTTAACATCAAACAAGGCGTAATTGACGACATCATCAGCCAGTTTGACAAGCCGCGCGACAAATTCAATTCGCCCTCGCTTTTGAAAAAAACCGTTGCCAACGGTGTTGCCGAAACAGTGCAGGAAGCTGAAAAATACGACACGCAGCCGTTGTTGCAGGACGCGCCGGTAATGAACTGGCAAAAGCCCGATTCGCCGGCAGCCGCGCCGACGGAAAACAACGGCGGTGCGGACACGCCTGCCGATTCGTCTTCTACCGCCGCCAAACCCAAAACCGGCGGTTGGGGTAACATCAAACTGCGGATGTAACCATGCAGCCCGCCGACGCCTTTCATAACCCCCCGCCGTCCGAAATGCCGCCGCTTTCAACGGATACGCCGCCCGCCGGCAACGAAACGGCGGCTCTGCAAGCCATCTCCAAATCCGTCAAAGATTTGGCGACGCTGAATCTGGCTCAACGCAAACTGTTTGACCTGATAGAGCACACCAAACGCAACCTGTTTATTCAGGGGCAGGCCGGCACCGGCAAATCAACCTTCATCAAATACCTGAAAAAACATTCTAAAAAACGTATCCGCCTTGTTGCCCCGACCGCCATTGCCGCGTTGAATATTGAGGGCGCGACGATACATTCCATGTTTACCCTGCCCTTAAGCGACTTTTTGATAATGCGCGAAGTCCTGGCGAGCCGCCGCCGCAAGCTGAAATCCATCTTAAAAAAAACCGACATCTTGATAATTGACGAAGTGTCAATGTTGCGCCCGGACATTCTGGACGCCATAGAAGCGCTGTGCCAGCAGGCACGCGGCAATTTCTCGCTGTTCGGCGGCCTGCAGATTGTCCTCATCGGCGACCTCTGCCAGCTCCCCCCGATAATCAAAACCGGCGCCATACCCGCTTTCAAACAGGAATACGGCACCGCCGAACCTTATTTTTTTGACGCCAAAGCCTACCGGAAAGGCGCCTTTGAAAAAATTGAGCTGACCGAGGTCTATCGCCAAAGCGACCGCGAATTGCTGTCTTATCTGCAAAACCTCCGCCTGGGCGAAAATCTCCCCGAAACGGTTGATTATTTTAATCGCGCCGAGGAATACCCGCCGGACTTCATCTCAACCGCAATCACCATCACGCCGTATCGCGCGGTTGCCGACGGTATCAACCGCCGCCGCCTCGCCGCTCTGGATACGCCCGCCCGCGAATATGAGGCACAGCTTTCCGGCTCGTTTGAAAAAATGCAGGATACCCCTTCCCCGAAAACGCTGACCTTAAAAGAGGGCGCGCTCGTTGTCTTCAACAAAAACAACTACCCCGACTATATCAACGGCACATCCGGCATTATTGAAAAATTGGAAGACCGTTGCATTGTCGTCCGTTGCCTGCAGGATAACCGGCACATCACTGTCCGCCGCGAAGAATGGAAATCTTTTGCCTATGACGTCAACGAAGAAACCGGCGACGTTACCGAAAAAGAAACCGGCTCGTTTATCCAATTCCCGTTACAGTTGGGCTATGCGCTGACCATACATAAAGCGCAGGGCAAAACCCTTGACCGCGTGGTAATAGACATAGACCGCGGCGCCTTCGCCCACGGCCAGCTCTACGTCGCCCTTTCACGCACCCGCCGCAAAGCCGATATGCTGATAAAAAAACGCCTGACCGAAGAGGACATCATCTTCTCCTCCCGTATCAAAAGCTTCCTGGGCTAAGCGCCGTTAATTCTTATCCTTTATAACCAGCCACGGCAGAATCCCGAACAGATAATGCTTCGCCTTCCCGTGCTTTTGCGTAATTTTATAGAACGGCAGAACGCCGAACAGTTTAACGTAAATTTTGTTGCGCTTTACGGCAATCTTCGATAACGGAATAAACACAAACAGGCGCACGGAATAAGAAATATTCTTTTGTTCCCCTTGAAATTTATCTTTGACCAAGGTTGCAAAATATGTTTCCCGCAATACCCGGTCAAATTCCTCTTTCATCTCACACGAACCCCGCCACGGTTTGCCCGCGGTATAATGTATTGCAAACGGCGCAATCGTTTTAATCTCCGGATGTTTTTCCTGCAACATTTGCCAATGGCCGGGCATAAAATTATACCGATAATCCAACACCTTAAAATTGTTCTCAAACAGGATATTAAAAACATCTTGATCCGGACAATTCAATTTATCAGACAATTCCACCGTCAGCTTTATCATTTTATCCGTATAATTCCCGGCAATAAGCTGCGGAATGTCCAACAGCAACACCCCTGTATTAAAATAACGGTCGCCGCCATTGTACTGCGGATAAATTTTTTCCTTCAACATCGTCCAGTTGCCGGCATAAAAATCCTCCAAAACGGCAGCAATTGGATATCCGCCCATATCTTCGTCATATAACTCTGCTATATCGCCTTTAACGATAATATCAACATCCAAATAAATAATCTTCTCAAGTTGTTGTGCCAGCTCCGGAATAAAATATCGGGAAAAAGCATTAAGCGAATAATGCTTGACATTAGGAAATCGTCCCAATCCATATGCTGACATATCAAAATAAGTAAGGCTCTTATGCTCAAAAGCCGCAAGCGAAGCCGCGATAAGAATTTTGCTTTCGTCGCTGATACCGCCATCCAACACATAAAAATCAATAAACGCGTCGGTATGCTCCAGCACGGAATACATCATTGTCGCCGCAAACGGCGCATAGTTGTCATCGCTGGCTAAAAATACCGGAATATGCCTGTATTCCGCCATCAGACTTTCTCCTTAACACAAAGCCACGGCAGAATCCCGAACAGATAATGCTTCGCCTTTCCGTGCTTTTGCGTAATTTTATAGAACGGCAGAACGCCGAACAGCAAAATATCAATCCGCGTGCCGTTTGTTTTCCGCTTAAATGTCCAGAGCGGCAACACCCCGAACAATTTCGCCGTCCGCCGGCAGTATTTCGCTGCCTCGCACGCTGCAATTTCATCCTTGCTGAAATGCGCGGCGATAACCTCGCCGCGTTCCGCCGCGTGTTTGGGCGTCATCTTGGAACTGATACCGTTATAATAAAAATCGGCAGCCGTAAAATCCTCATACCGAAAGGCCACGCCGTTTTCGGCAAATTCTATCCATTTCTCCCAATCGCTGACAATCCGGTGCGCATCATTATAAAGTCCGTATTTATCAAACAACTCCCGCCGGATAAAGCTCGCCTGATGTCCGATACAATCCCCGTAAAAAAATCTCTTGTCCAACGGCTGGCCGTCAAACGTGCGAAGCCTGCGCTGCCCGTCATCGTAAACCACATAAAAATCGGCATAAATCACACCGGCGCCGTCCGCGTTTGCCTCCCGCCGCAAAAATTCCCCAACAACTTCATCATTGGCGAATAAATCGCCACCGTTCATAAAATTAAGCCACTCGCCGTGCGCCAGCTTAATCCCTTTGTTCATCGCGTCAAACACGCCTTTGTCCGGCTCGGAAACCAGCTTGTCAATCCGCCCTTTATAGCGTTGCAAAATCTCAAGCGTCCCGTCGGTAGAACCGCCGTCAATCACAATCCACTCAAAATTCTGACACTTCTGCCCTGCAATACTGCGGCAGGTGCGCTCAATCTCTTTCTCGTTATAGCAAACCGTAATAACGGATAACTTTACTTTATTCATAACCACCCCGGCAAATTTAGCGTTCGTTTGATTTGCCGGAATCTTTGTGGATAAAAATGACGTAATTATGACAACTTAGAATTATAAGGATATATGAAAAAATAACGAACGCTAAATTTGCCGGAAAATAGTTTTCTTAACACGCTTAATCTTTGTTCGTAAAAGGCTTATCGCGCCATTCCGCTCGCACTTTAAGGCAATAAATATCCTTGCGGACGCTCTCCGGCAGCTTGACATAATCTTTTTCGGTCGTAACCGGCGTCAGCCCCTGCATTGCCGCCGTTGCCCGCAGCTCGTCAAGCTCCGCCGCCGTGTAAGTATGATGGTCGGGAAAATCGCGCGTAATAACCGGCACATAGCCGATACTCTTCAAGGTCTGGTAAAACTTTTCGGGATGTCCGATTCCCGCAAACGCCAACACCCGCTTGTTTTCCAAATCAAACGGTTGCGGCTTGAGCCTGCCGTAATAAACCGGTAACGAGCAACGTTGCGCCAGCCCTGTTTTATCCTCGCCCATAATCAACACATAATCGCCGCGTTTTTCACCGTTTTCAAGCGTTTCCCGCAGCGGCCCCGCCGGAATGGTTTTCCCGTTGCCGATACCCGTCGCCCCGTCAAAAACAAGCCAGCTTTCGTCCTTAAACAGCCCCGGATTTTGCAAACCGTCGTCCATAATGACAACCTCCGCCCCCAGGCGCACTGCTTTCTCCGCGCCCAGTTCGCGTTGCGGCGAAATAATCGTCGGCGCCACTCCGGCCAGCAGACGCGCCTCGTCGCCGGTTTCCTCCGGCGTATGTTTTTTTAAATCAACCATAATGTTTTTGAGTTTGCCTTTATAGCCGCGGGTAACGAAAAAAACTTTCTTGCCCGCTTTAAGATATTTTTCCGCCATCGCCATCGCCACCGGCGTCTTGCCGACTCCGCCCGCCGTGATATTGCCGATACAGATAACTTTTGCCTTGCACTTATGCGGCTTTATAAGCCTGAGCCGAAGTTGCGTAACCGCGCCGTAAATCCAGCCCGCCGGCGTCAGCAATGCCGAAACAAGCCCTTTTTCCTGCCAAAAGCGCGGCGTCTTCATTTTTTCAATACCTTGTTAAGCACATTGATGGTAGCCTCCAAAACCGCCCCTTCTTTCGCCGCCCAGTCGTAAGCTTTTTGCTGGCGTTCCTGCAACAGCGCCGGTTGTTGCAACAATTCTATCGCCTCGTCCATCACGCCCTGCGCCGAATTCATCTGCAACACCGCATCATGATAGCGCGCCCGATTCATCATATCCACAAAGTTCTGCATATTCGGTCCGACGATAACCGCGTTTTTATCCCGCGCCGCTTCCATAAAATTCTGCCCGCCGTGCGGAATAAGCGACCCGCCGACAAAACTGACCTGCGCCAGGGCATACCACAACCCCATCTCGCCGATGGTATCCGCCACATAAATATCGGTTTCCGGCGTAATCGGTTCTTCTTTGGAACGTAGCGCCGTATTAAACATCCGGCTGGCATACATCCGCGCCAACGCCGGCCCGCGCGTCGGGTGCCGCGGCGCCACAATCGTCAGCACATTCGGCACATTTTCTTTCATCAGCGTCTGATAAAGCGCCAGCTGTTCTTCCTCATCGTGATGCGTTGAGCTTATAAAAAACACCGGGCGGTCGCCGATGGCCTCTTTCAGCGCCGCCAGCTTGTTTTCATCTATCGGTAACGGCATTCCCGCATATTTGAGATTGCCGACACAGCCGACTTTCGGCGCTCCCAAAATCGTCAGCCGGTTTTTATCCTGCTCCGACTGCCCGAGGCAATAAGTAAAGCACGAAAGCAGTTCTTTCGCCATCGGCTTAAACTTTTTCCAATCCTGAAACGACTTGTCGGAAATTCGTCCGTTTACCAGAATAAGCGGAATTTTCGCGTTTTTAACCTCCGAAAGCAGCGCCGGCCATAACTCCGACTCAAACCACATAACCGCATCAGGGCGGAAATGCTTGATAAGCCGTTTGGCAAACGCAGGCACGTCAAACGGAATATACTGGTGGAAAGCCCGCTCCGGCAAGCGTTTCCGCATAATCTCCGCCGACGTCTTCGTTCCTGTCGTTACCAATATTGACAAGTCCGGATTTTCCTGCAACAGCCGGTCAATCAGCGGCAGCATGGACACTGCCTCGCCGACCGATGCGCCGTGCATCCAATAAAGCTTTCCTTCCGGACGCGGCCGTTTATATTGTGCCAACCGCTCGTTAAAACGCGCCAGATCTTCCTTGCCGGCTTTTTTCCTCTTTTTGATATAAGTGGCTTTCAACACCGGAAAAGCCAACGTCATTAGCGTTTTGTAAATTCCGATAAACATCATCAGGCTCCCTTGTCATTGTTATCTGTTGTCGCCGCACCAGCTTTATTATTGCTGTCGGTACGCTTAATCTTTATCCCGTCCGCCGGTAAAATCTCCGGCAGACCGAATTTCCTGTCCAACGCGATGGTCAACGCGTTCAGCTCATCTTCAAAATTCTTCCGCAACTCTTCCAATTTCTCCTCCGTCGCCTCTTTCGGCACCAACAGCGGTTTGGTTGCGGCCATTTCCCCTTCGGCAAAAAGTTTCGGCAACAGCATGGCGTCCCAGCTTTTCTGCAACACTTTCGCCCCACGCGAGCTGTATGTAAACCCCATCACCGGCTTACCCGTCTTCTGGGCAAAATAAATCACGCTCTTGTTAAGGCGCATCCTCGGCCCCCGCGGCCCGTCGGGTATCAGCGCCACCACCGTCCCCTGCTCCAGTTCGCGGACAATATCAAGCGCCGCCGGCAACGCATGGCGATCGCTGGAACCGTCAATACTTGCGATATGGAAACCTTTTAAAAGCCTGGCGATAATCCGCCCGTCGTTATGCGGCGAAACCAGCGCTTTCATCGGCCGCGGATTGCGCCAGAAATAGGGCAAAAGCAACGCCCGCCCGTGCCAGGCGACAAATATCCCGCCGTCATGCTCGGCAATCAGCTTTTCAAACTCTTCTATCCCCTGCATCTTGAATTTGCCGGTTTTCCCCGCCAGCCACGCATACGCATACGCCAACGCGCCGAGTATATCCAACACCGCCGGTTGCTTGACGATTTTCTGCCGCAAATGTTTTATGGTCGGTTTTAAATTCATTTTTTCCTATTGCTCACCTCTTTTCAGCAAACATAGCACGCATTGTCTTAATAAAAAGTTTAAACCCCGCCGCCCCGTTCCGATTTTTCTCCCGCCGAAAAGCCCCACAAAAAAACGCCGGCTCCCCGAAGGGAACAGGCGTTCTTTTAATTAAATGCGCAAGGCTCAGCGCTCGTAATGGCTGTCAAACGTAACCGTATTTCCGCCGGGTGACACAACCGTTATTTTATAGCCGTTCACCGTGGAATCATAGCCATCAATGACCAGAGCGTATTCTCCGTTGACAATATTCTTCCAACCATACGTCATACACTCAAAGTCGCTGACTGCCGCCATCAACTGCCCGTTGCTGAAATACCATTCCAGCGTATTGTCTGTATCAATGGCACGCGCCGGCAACCATTCTCCGCTTTTCGCGTCATAACCGACCGAGTTGTATCCCTGATAAGAATCAGCCTTATACATAAACTCGCTGCTCGCCGGCAAATCGGTTTCATAATCGCACACCGCGTAGGTAACACCCCGCTCCCATTGGAAAACGAAAGCACGTCGCGTTACTTTGGCAGACGGGTCAAATGTCGCCGTTACGAAAAAGCCCTTCGGCTTGCCGAAATGCGGGTCATCGGGTTCATCGCCATCGTCTGCCGTCATCCGCAGGATATGCGTAACCGACAGATTTCGCGAATAAGAACCTTCCGTGCCGCGTGCCGACCCGGCAACCGTAACCGCCGCGCCGTATTCGTCATATCCGTTGGCAGTTCCGCGCGAACTGATTTGCAGCGCCGTCGGCGTCATCGTTACCGTCGGCATGTCAAACGTTACAGTTCCGAGGTCTTCATCCGCAAGCGTCGCGCTGAAAGTGCTGTATGCATACGGACTATCAATTTTATCGGCAGCAACGCCGTTCGTCATCGTATGTATATACGGATAACGATATTCCGTAACGCTCCAGTTCCCGCGGTTGCGGTTGGAAGTCTGCGGTTGACCGGCTGCTCCCGTTGCCGCATAATCAACATTGGCAACAACTCTGGTCTGCGCGTCCGTATTGGCAAAATCAAACGCGAAACGCGCGCCGTAAGTATCGGCCGCCCGCACGGTTTGTGTCGTTCCGTCGCTCATTTCCTTTTCCAGCACGAAATCAACCGTTCCGTCATTATAGACAATCGTCTTCTTGCTGGAACGCTCCACCGTCGCCTCCTGGTTTTCAACATAGATATCGGTTATCCCTTCCGTGTCAAAACGCTGTCCGTCCGGTGTTGTAAAGCGGACGGCAAGGCGGTGCGGCGTAACCGTGTAATTGCCCTCGGTACGCACGTTCTGCATCAACAATGCTTCGCTCATCTGAGGCGTCAGGCGAACGTTAAACGTATGCGAGAAAGCCCCGTCGTCAAACGTGATTTCCGCATCTTTAACCTTCACTTCCTGCTCGCGGTTGACAGCGCCGTTGCTCGTCACGTAGCGATACGTTTCCGTATACGTCTTGACCAGCCAGTTGCCGTCTTTTTGCGACCCGGTACTGAAAGAGTGGGTTTCGCGCGTGCTGAAATTGGTATTTTCCGCATACACTTTTCCGTCGCTCAATTCGCCGATTTCAACCGTAAACGACTTCGTAAACGTTTCTTTTTCGTCTTCGCCGTAAGAATGCGGCGTTGTCTTAATTACCGTTACCGTCGTCGTCTTGCCGTTCCAGGTCTGCTCTGTCGTATAAACAGGCTCGCCCGTCTCGTCGGCGGCTATCAGCAAATATCCTTCCGACACGAGTGTCGCCGGGTTTCCGCCGTTCCACGCCGCTTTGGCCGTATAGTCGTATGGATACGCTTTATACGTCACGCCGTTGCGCACCATGGTTACGAAATTCGCCGCCACATCAGCGCCCAGACCGGTCATCGTATATTTCCGCACCGGAAATTCCTTGACCGTCTTTCCGTCGGTAAATACCACAGCGGGCGATGTTTCGCGGAATGTAAACACGCCGCGTTCAACCCTGTTGCTCGCGTTGGATTGCCAGCTCGTTGTCGTGTATGTCGCCGTAAACTTCGTCGTTGCCGAAAATTTCTTTTCTTCGGTTTCCTTGGAAGTTGCCGCGGCGGCAAGCTCGCTCTCGCTCCAATCCAGCGATGTCGTAATCACCTCGCCGAACGCCACGGCCGTCGCCGAATGTCTGCCCTGATAGCTGTATTTTTCGTGAGTTTCCGACCCGTCGCTCCAGATAATCTCTTTATCCACGATATAGTCGTCATCCTCGCCTGTCAGCGTATAGGTAGAATCCACTTTGGCCACGTCGCCGGGCTTGTCTGCCGAAATTTTAAGCAAAACCACTTCGTCCACCGGTTCCAGCGTACAATCGGCAATTTCGCCGTAAATCGTGTTGACGGAGCGGAAAGTCTTTTCGCTTTCGTTCTCCGCTACTTTATCCACGGCAAAATTAAGCTCGCCAAACTTCAACCCGATATCGGGAATGTCGTAGCTTCCGTATTCGCTTTCAAACCGCACCGGCTTCTGATAGGTAAAGCTGACCGTGCTTTCAACCGTTGTTCCGGCTTCCTTGCCCGTATTGGCGGAAGTATAAGTCCCGCTCATCGTCTGCACCGTAAAACCGTCTTCGGTTTTGATTTCCGTCAGCATTTTTTCGCTAAGCTTACCGGTTGAAACGTCATTAAAGACGCTGTCACGGCTCGGTTGTTCGCGTTCAGCGGGCGGCGTCAGCTCAAGCGCCAGGTCAACCCGATAGGTATGGGTTTCCTCGCCCTTGTTGGTCTTAACCTTTTCCGTCAGTTCGTATGCCGTAAACGGGCACCCGATATACTTGCCGGAATAAGTAACGTCTTCAACCTGCGTCGCCTCATCGGTAATGACTTTGCGATACCACGGTTTCAGCTTAACAACATCGTAATGCTCGCCACCTGTGGAAACGCCCTCGGCAAAATACGTTGCGGCAAATTCCAACGTTAGCTTATACGGATCTTCCGTCTCGGTTTTTTCGCCGAAATTTTCCAGCTCATAGCTTAGATACTCCACCGGTTCCACTTCTACATGCGGCACCGCCAGCGTATCCTCGCCGGAAACATAAGCCGTATAGCGATAACCGTAACTGATTGTCGCCTTTTGCCCGTCCGAATACTCGCAGACTTTAACCACGTCTTCGCCAAAAGTCGTCCCTTTGTGATATGGCGTCCGGTTGACGATTCGCGCGCGCGTCAGGGTTACCGGCAAATCATTTTCCGCTTCCACCTCAATTCGCGCTTTTTCCAGCAGGATTTTGACATACGCATCGGGGTAAAAGTTATACAACAACTCTTCGCCGTCATTATCAAAGCGCATCGTCGCCGTCTGCTTAAATGTCGCCTCGCTGTTGGCAAGCGTATCTTTAACCGACGCATTCGCCAGCAAAATCCTTTCGGATTCCCAATAGTGATCAACAATGACCTTGACCGTATCGCTGGAATCGATTATCCGGCCGCTAGATTCTTCATCCATACAGCCGCCGATAATGCTTATCCCGACGATAAACAACACCAGCCAGAGCGCAGAATTTGCGCATTTCCGGCACATTTTACTCAACTTGTCCATAAAATAATAGTTTTTAAAAGGTTATTAAATATTTTTTACACACTCAAAACATATATCAAGCGCCCGGAGTTGCCGAAAGCAACGCCTGCGTCATTAAGAAAAAGATGAAAAGATGTGCCAGCCTCACAATAAGAAATCCCAATAGTCCGGCACAATAATTTTTTGAACAGCCAGAGCTTAACACAAAATATACAAAAAAGCAACCCCTATTTTTGTCCTTTAAGCTTATTTTGCCTGAAAAAATTATCCGCCGCCGGCAAGGCACAAAAAAAGCCTCCCTGCAGACTGCCGCCCCAAAAGGGGGAGCAACTGCAGAAAGGCCTAATCAATTTCTAGGCACGCTCTCCGTTCCCCATTGACTTATTCATAAATGATCTTGTCAATGTTGAACGTGAAGACCATCACGTCTTCGCCGCTGGCGTCTTTCTCAGTGTAGTTGGCGTCCGTACGGACAACCTTCTCACTTGAGAAAGTGAAAATGTCAGTGCCGATATAACGCCCACCCTCATAGTCAGGATTATTTGCGTTACTATCAATCACGACATCTTCCTGCTTCTTCCACGTGGTGTCCAATCCTACCTCTAAGGTAGCACTGTACTCACCATCCGTATACACCAGCTCCACAAGTGAAGTCTGGAATCGGAAGGTTTCAAACACCCACATATAACTAAACTTAGTTACATGCGTTGTGTGGAAAAAGCCTCCGCGTTCAAAGCTATCTTCGTCATATGAGGTAACCTCAAGGTTACCCGTGTTGCCCGAAGTAGCGGTGATACCGCGGAATGTGAAATCCTCACGCAAGGCCGGCGTATACAGATGAAATGTCGTTTCATCTGTCTTAACTGCCTCACCGCCGACGCTCTTATGAGCATAAACGGTAACCGGCAGATAAGCCCCGGCCTCAGTGGCGTAGTCGCCTTCCACCCACTCGCCCCAAACCACCTCAAAGGTGTATTCGGGTTCGGGCTCCGGCTCAGAGGCTACAACGCTCATGGTATACCACGGCCGCAGAGTCAAAGACTCTGTTTCTGCATTTGATACAGACTTTGTTACCAAAGACGCATCAAATGCCGGCGTAGCCTTGTAAGTTCCGACACCCGTATTCTCAACCACATGGTTGATATAACGGACGTTAGAAACTTCAACATGAGGCGCAGCCACCTGCTCAGCACCTACGACGTCCATTTCATATTGCCAACCGTAGGATACGGTAGCAACTTGACCGTCGCTGAAAGTGAATTCCTTGACAACATCTCTTCCGCGGATTGCCCCTTCGGTAGTTTCATTGTCAGAAATTACTTTCTCTTCAACGAGCGTTACCTCAGCCTCATCAGCAGACGAGAGCTCAATATGCTCTTCCGCTAATTTGACATTAAGATAACATGTGGGTTCAAAGCGACGCACGTCAGTACCATCGTCGCCAACAACGATCGTCGAAGACTCGACGTCAATGTTGGCAACTGAAGAACCCAGAGCATCTACCACAGAGGTAGAGAACTCCACGTTCTTGTCGACATTTACTAACGTTGTGCCGGATGCGGGGACAACGTTATTTTCGCTCATGCAGCTGCAAAGGCTGACCAGAGTGCACAGCATCCATGCTGCAACACTCAAAAAATTCTTTTTCTTCATATTCTTATTTTTTAGTTTATATTCAGCTTATGCGTGCCCTTTCTTTCAGAATAATAGAAACAAAAGATTTAAAAGGCACAATAATTTTTTTTACAACTTAATAGTAGCATATTTATTATACAAAATCAAGCACTTTTTTTTGGGCGATATGTCAATTTTTAAAAAATAAAAAAACCGCCTTTAAAGCGGCACTTCCCCGCCATTTCCGCCCCTACCCCGCCCCCTTGCCCACCCCATTCACATCCCCCGCCGCACGACCAATCCGAAATTTATCTGTATAAATCAGCCTATCAAAGCATTTTGCCAACAAGCGCGGCTTGCCCGCACTTGCCCCGACAGGGCTTTTCCCCTTATGCCGATGCGGCGCGCCCAGCCCACCGCACAACCACCACGACCACCATGCCTCTTTTTTCCCCGTCATCGCGAGGCGCGCAACGTAAGTTGCACATCGCCGTGGCGATCCATAAGCTTGTGCCATAGGCTCGCCATACCTTTGCCCGCCGCTGGACTGCCGCGTTCGCCCTCGCCTGGCTCGCGCTCTCTCGCAGTGACGGTATAGATGGACATCACTTGCCCGTTCGTGGCACTCTGCCCATTTATGCAGGTGCCGCTGGCACTGGCGCGGCCACTGAGCCGCAGGAGCCCTTTAATAAATAAGCCAAGGGCTCGGAGAGCAACACTATCCGAACCCATTCCTCTTACCCCGTTCAGGGTCTTAAAGGGAGAAAATTTTGCGAGTGAGCCGCGGGAGCCCTCCGAGGGAGGGGAGTGTACAAAAGAGGTACATGACCCGACCGAAGTGAGGCTTCCTCACGCGAACTCAATCACAAAATTTTCCCCTTTAAATTTTCATCTTATAAAATGACCGATACACAAACACCAACCCCAACAAGAGGAAAAACACCCCGAGCGTCATGGAAACGCACTTCGGCGCGGCGACGGCCATTTCAACCGCCAGAAGGCCAAAGAGGGTGGTAAATTTGATAATCGGGTTAAGCGCCACGGACGACGTATCTTTGAACGGATCGCCGACGGTATCGCCGACCACGGTTGCGTCGTGCAGAGGCGTGCCTTTTTCGCCGAGGTCAACTTCCACGACTTTCTTGGCGTTGTCCCATGCGCCGCCGGCGTTAGCCATAAACAGCGCCTGATAGAGGCCGAAGACCGCAATGGAAATCAGATAGCTGGCAAACAGATTGGCGTCAAAGCAGGCAAACGCAATGGTGAAAGAGAAGATAACGATAAAGATGTTAAACATTCCCTTTTGCGCATACAACGTGCAGATTCGGACAACTTCTTGCGAATCTTCTTTAGAGGCCGCCTTTTTGCCGCTCAGGTTAATGTGCTGCTTGATGAAATCAACCGCACGGTAAGCGCCGGTTGAAACCGCCTGCATGGAAGCGCCGGAGAACCAGTAAATGACCGCTCCGCCGAGAATAATACCGAACAGAACAGTCGGATCAAGCAGGTTAAGTTTGAGATTCAGCAACAGAATAATGGAGAAAATCATCGTCGTCGCGCCGATAACTGCCGTCCCGATAAGCACCGGTTTTGCCGTTGCCTTAAAGGTATTGCCCGCGCTGTCGTTGGCTTCCAACAGGTGCTTGCCTTGTTCAAAATCGGGTTTAAAGCCGTAGTCGGATTCAATTTCCTTCTTCACGCCTTTGAGGCTCTCAATTTGCGAGAGTTCAAACACGGACTGCGCGTTGTCGGTAACCGGGCCGTAGCTGTCAACCGCGATGGTAACCGGTCCCATGCCGAGCATACCGAACGCCACCAGGCCGAACGCAAATACCGTCGGATAAATCATAAACGCGTCCAAGCCTTCGCTTGCGGTAAAGTAGGCGATAACCATCAGCCCGACCATGACCAGCCCTTGCCAGAACCCGGACATATTGCCGGCGACAATACCGGAAATAATGTTGAGCGAAGCGCCGGCTTCACGACTGGACTTAACGATTTCCTGCACGTGTTGCGACTTGGAAGACGTAAAGATTTTCGTAAATTCCGGAATAAGCGCCGCCGCCAGTGTGCCGCAGCTGATAATCAGCGACAGCCGCCACCACAAATCGGCGCTGAGGTTGGAAAGCATTAAGTAGGAAATGCCGAACGTAACCAAAATGGACGTTGCCGAAGTCAGCCAGATAAGGCTTGTCAACGGCTTTTCAAAGTCAAAGATTTTTTCTTTGCCGTAGCGTTTTTCCGAGAGCTTTCCGTTCAGCCAATAGGAGAACAGCGAGGTCAGAATCATCAAAATACGCATAGCGAAAATCCAGACAATCAGACGCGCCTGAAAGTCCGCGCCGTTCGCCATTGCCACCAGTTCGCCGTTCGGCGCATACATCATGCCCGCGCCCAGAACGATAAAGCTGATGAGCGCCACGCCGGTAACGCCGTAGGTTTCAAAACCGTCCGCCGTCGGCCCGACCGAGTCGCCGGCATTGTCGCCGGTGCAGTCGGCAATCACGCCCGGATTGCGCGCATCGTCTTCGCCGATTTTAAAGATGATTTTCATCAAATCCGCGCCGATGTCGGCAATTTTGGTAAAAATGCCGCCGCAGATACGCAGCGCCGCCGCGCCGAGCGATTCGCCGATGGCAAAGCCGATAAAGCACGCCCCGGCGTTTTCTTTGGACACGAACAGCAAAATCGCCATCATCATAATCAGCTCAACGCAGATAAGCAGCACGCCGATGGACATGCCGGACTTGAGCGGCAGGCTCATCACCTTGTAGGCTTTGCCTTCCAGCGAAGAAAACGCGGTGCGGGCGTTGGCGTAGTTGTTAATGCGCATACCGAACCACGCCACCGAGTAGGAACCGAGAATACCGAGGATTGACCACCCCAGCACGGTCAGCACTTTCGGCAGCGGCGTATCGTTAAGCCCGTAGAAATAATAGAATATGCACACGGCGATAAACACCTCAAGCAAAAGCAGCAGTTTCGCCTGTTGCTTCATATAAGTCTTGCAGGTGGCGTAAATCAGTTCCGACACGTTAAGCATCGACTGATGCGCCGGCATATTTTTGATTTTGTAAAATTCATACCAGCCGAACGCCATACCCAAAATACAGATAATCAGCCCAAAAGCCAAAATCTGCGTTCCGGATATTGCCCAGCCGAAAATATTGTAAACCACGTCCAACGACGGGATTTTGAGGTCGATTTCCGAAGCCAGCGCCTCGCCCGACCCGCCAACGGCCGCCGGTGCCAGCGCACCCGCAAAAGCCGCGATTTTCTTAAAACTAAACATATAATCTCCCTTTTAATCGGTATTAACGAGCACCCCGGCCGCAAAACGCGCTGATGCCGGAAGCTGGCGTTAATTTACCCGCCCAATTCTAAACAACCGGTTAAAATCCCGCCGGATATTTTTAACTTTTTCTTTTAAAAAGAAAGATTTATTGTTTTAACAGGAAGATTAAAAAAAGATTGTTTTAATGAAAAAACAAACCTGCGCCTGAAAACCGCTCACCACTCGCGAAGTTTGCGCTTAATCTCGCGTTCTTTAATGCTCTCGCGCTTGTCATAAAGCTTTTTGCCTTTGCCGATGCCGACATCAAGTTTTGCCAACCCGCGTTCGTTAAAATAAAGCCGTTTCGCCACCAGCGAATAGCCTTTTTTGGCCATTGCCCCGATAATCCGGTTAATTTCGTGCCTTGTCAGCAGCAGTTTCTTTTTACGGTTCGGGTCTTGCTTTTCATAGCCTTTGTTGGCGTATTCCTCAATTTTAAGATTTTCAATAAACAATTCCCCGTTGTCAAACGACCCGTAAGTATCCGTCAGGCTCGCCCGCCCGAGACGCAGCGACTTGACCTCCGTGCCGCGCAGCTCCAACCCCGCGGTAAAAGTTTCCTCAATGGCATAGTCAAACGTGGCGCGGCGGTTGACGGCCACCTGCCCGGACGCGATAAAATCCGATTTTTTCACTTTTTTTGCCATTTTAAAACCTCAATTCAAAGCAACGGAAATATAACCGCCGCCCCGCCCTTTGTCAAGCAAAATAACGACCTGGCCGACAAATTCCCCCGCCCAACCATCTCGCAAAATTTCTCCGCCCGATATTCCCACGCTCAAAATCGCCTGCAAAATTTCCTCACGCTCACACCAAACGCCCGCCGCCATTTTCCTCCCCTCCCGCATAAAAATTAAGGGGCTTCACCGCCCCTGCATATAAAAAAACGCTCATATCCCTGCGTATAAAATCTGTCCCCGCTTCCTTTTACCCTCACTTAATGCTCTTTCGCATTTCGTTGCAAAAAATCGGGCATCGCGACATTCTTCCCCACATCGCGGGTTTTGCCTTTCTCCGCCTGTTTCTCCTCCGGCTTATCTTTACAGATTCGCTTCCGGCTTATCCGCGCTTCAATTTGCGCAATTTTAAGTTCGGCCAGCAACGGATTTTCCCCGCGCTCCGTTTCATTGATATAAGCGGCATTTCCTTTTTTGATTTCATCCGCCAGAGAAGCCAGGACATCTTTCCCGAGAACGGAAGGCCACTTTCCGTATTTTTGCGACCAGTTATCAAAACCGTCCGCCTCATTAAACATGACAAACTGGGCGCCGTGCCGCATGGCATCTTTCGGCGAAACTTCGCGATGGTAAACAATCGGCGCATATTCAAGTGAGGTATATTCGCTTATATGCCCCTCTTTCGTATATTCCGGCTTAAAAGTCTCACCTTGCAGGACATATATATGCCCGGCGTTTTTCCCTTGTTCAAAATCCTTGTATTTATCTTCAAAACCGACCAGCAGCGGCGTCCCGTTTTCCGTAAAGCCGATACACGCACTGCATTTTTTTAACGCATAGGCAAACGTTCCGTCTTGCGGTTCCGGACGTCCCTGCTCGTCAAAGACAGGCTTTCCGCTTTCATCGCTTTTCGTCGGAATACCGAAAATTCTTTCTTTAATGCCGATTTCCTGCTGTACGGCCGCGCGCTGTCCCGCATCCTTAAAACATTCCATAACTTCAGGATGTCCGCTGCCGTATGCTCTAATCGCATCAAGTTCGTTCTGCGTTTCTTTAACAAACTTCGGAAAAACTTTCTCCGGTTCCGCAAAATGCCCTTCCGCCCGCCGCTCAATATCCGCCACCGCTTTCGCAAATTTCTCCGGCGGAACATGGGTTCCGTGCGCAATATACGCCGGCGCTTCGGCTTGCCGCGCCACACGCAGGCTTTCCTGCTCTTTATTGACGGCTCGGATAACCTCTTTCAATTCTTCAAACATACCGCACTCCCGGAATAAATTTTCCTGCAAGCTGGAAATAGTATAACGTATTGTTGCCACTTTATCAAGCACAAAAAACACGACGCCGCCCGTCCGCCGAGCCGCGCCGCGTTTCCGTTGCCGTAAAAAGCCCCTAATGCACCGTTTCTGTTTTAAGCGGCGTTACCGGATGCTCCAGCGCCACTTTAAGCACATCGCTGACATTCTCCGCCAGCACGATTTTCAGCTCTTTCTTGACAATCTCCGGCAATTCCGCCAAATCCTTCTCATTGCCTTTCGGAATAACCACAGTCTTAATCCCGCCGCGCAGAGCAGACAGCAGCTTTTCTTTCAGCCCGCCGATAGGCAGAACCCGCCCCTGCAACGTAATCTCGCCGGTCATCGCCACATCGCTCTTGACCGGAATTTTCGTAAACACCGAAACAAGCGTCGTATACATTGTAATACCCGCCGACGGCCCATCCTTCGGAATAGCCCCTTCCGGCACATGAACGTGTACATCGGTCTTTTCAAACACTTCAGGCTCAATTCCGAGCGCCTGCGCGTGCGAACGCACCACCGAATACGCCGTATCAATGGATTCCTTCATAACTTCGCCCAGTTTGCCGGTCTGCTTGACAATCCCCTTCCCCGGCATATCAACCGCTTCAATAAACAGAATATCGCCGCCGACTTCCGTCCACGCCAGCCCGGTCGTCACGCCGACCAGATTTTTCTCTTCGCGCACCCCGAAGTGGAATTTCTTAACCCCGAGGAACTTGTCCAGATTTTCCGGCGTAACCGTAATATGCCCGTCGGTTATGGCAACCGCTGCTTTTTCTTCCGCCTTATCCGCCGCCGCGCCTTTCTTTCCTTTCGCCGCTTTTTTCAGCTCCCCGGCTGCCTGTTCGCTGTCCAACAGCAACTGCTTTGCCGACTTGCGCGCAATGGTCGCCAGTTCGCGCTCCAGATTGCGCACGCCGGATTCGGACGTATAGTAGCGGATAACGTCGCGGATAGCCTCGTCGGTAATAAACAGCTCTTCGGGTTTAATCGCATTCTCCTTAAACACCTTCGGAATCAGATGCCGCTTGGCGATTTCAATTTTTTCCTGCTCGGTATAGCCGTCCAGCCGGATAATCTCCATACGGTCAAGCAGCGGCCGCGGCATATCCAGCGAGTTCGCGGTCGTAACAAACATCACTTTGGACAAGTCATAATCCAAATCAAGATAATGGTCGTTAAACGTCGCGTTCTGCTCCGGATCAAGCACTTCCAGCAACGCCGAACTCGGGTCGCCGCGCCAGTCCGAACCGAGCTTGTCAATCTCGTCTAACAAAAACAGCGGATTGGACACGCCGGCTTTTTTGATGTTCTGGATAATTTTCCCCGGCATCGCCCCGATATAAGTGCGGCGATGTCCGCGGATTTCCGCCTCGTCGCGCATACCGCCGAGCGAGGCGCGCACGAATTTCCGCCCCGTTGCCCTGGCGATGGAACGCCCGAGCGAGGTTTTGCCGACACCCGGCGCCCCGACCAGACACAAGATAGGGCTTTTCAAATCTTTTGACCTTGCCTGCACCGCCAGATATTCAATAATCCGTTCTTTGACTTTCGTCAACCCGTAATGGTCTTCGTCCAAAATTTCAATCGCTTTGCCGAGATTGTGGCTGATAGGCGAATATTTGCCCCACGGCAAATCAACCAGCCAGTCCAGATAATTGCGGATAATCGTTGACTCCGCGCTCATCGCCCCCGCTGCTTTAAGCTTTTTCAACTCCTGATTGGCTTTGGCGCGCGCCTCTTTGGTCATCTTTGATTCGGCAATTTTTTTGGCGTATTGCTGAATTTCGTCTTCTTCTTCGTTTTCCACGCCGGAAAGTTCTTTTTGTATCGCCTTGAGCTGCTCGTTTAAGTAGTAATCGCGCTGATTTTTCTCCATCTGGCTCTTAACCCGGTCTTTAATTTTGTTCTCCGCCGCGATTCGCGCCCCTTCCTCGTTCAAAATCTCCAAAAGCTTCGTCAGCATCGCCCGTTCGTTTCTGCATTCAAGCAGCGCCTGCTTGTCCACGGTGCGGATATCCAGATTGCCGATAACCGCGGCAATCAACCGGCCGGGATTGTCATACTGGCTGACCGCCATCAGGCTCTCCTTGGGCAATTTTGAATAATCCACCGTCTGCTGGCGGAATTTTTCGCTGACCACCGCCGCCAACGCTTTCAGCTCAATTTCATCGCCGTGGTCTTCCTCCAATTCATACGGCGCGATAAAAGCGGTGTAATATTCGCCGAACGCATTAAGTTTCTTTACCTTAAACCGGCGGATTCCCTCCACCGCCAGATTGAGCGTCCCGTCCGGCATCGTCACAAAACGGCGGATACGCGCCAACGTGCCGATTTGATACAAATCCTCTTCTTTCGGCGCTTCAACCGTAGACTGCCTCTGTGTCAGCAACGCCAGCGGCGTCCCGAAACGGTAGGCGGCTTTAGCCGCTTTCAGCGATGCGCTCCGCCCGACAAACAGCGAAGCCGAATTTTCCGGAAAAACGACAATATCGCGGAGCGACAGCACCGGATACTCCATATTTTCCAAAATCATCTTATCGTCTGCCGGCGGCAGGACATCCATAGCATCTACATGATTATTTCCGTTCAAATCTTTATCATCAACGCGGCTCATTATAATATCCTTATGTATTGCACCAAAAAACTGCTAAACCAAACTCCCCGCGGACATTTGGGCATTCTCCCCCGCAGGTAAGGTTTTATATAGTGTCGGAATTCCGTTTCTGCAATGCCCGAAAGATAATTTCTCAAAATCCGCCGTAAATGGCAAGCGCCCCCGCGTTTAATCCACAACATTAACCGTCTCCCGCCACATTGCCTTTCCTCTCGGCCAAATAAAGCTAACGGCAAAAAAATATCAATTAGTCCAATGAAAAAAATACGTTGATTTTTTCATATTGTAAAAATCATCCATACGATGCACCGTCCAAACCCGGCCTTTTGTCCGCTTATAATCCTCACTCGACCAATACTCTCCGGGCAAACGGTTAAACAACAGCTTATTCTGCTTTTTATCCCACCATTCAAACCATACGGCATCATGCCCTGCATCTCTCGCAAAATCATCTCTATCCGCATATCGGACGTATGTAATCAGTTCATTGCGCTCCGGTTCATACAGACGAATGCCGGAAATTACCTCCTCCCCCTCGCGTGAAACCGTTAATTGCGTTTCCTTGTCAACTCTTACCGCAAATTCTTTCCCTTCAAAACGGCACTTCGCCTCAAATGTTTCCGGCACATTATTCGCCTCAAAAACATATATTCCTTTCTTCATCAGTTCCGCGGCATCCGCCTGCAAAGCCTTTTTTGCCATTGTGCTTTTATAATTAACAAAGCGCACTTCCACGGCCTGCAAATCTTCCAAACAATGCACGTTCAATGCCTTGCCGTCATCTTCGCTAAAATAAGTATCACGTTGCCAATCTGCCGGAGCCGCAGCAAATCGGGAATATGCTTCGGCGTTTTTAATCGTAGCAAATGTCAGATAATCATTGTCAACATCATAACTGTTTTCTTGCACGTATACATATTTGACATCTAAACTGTCATCATCGGCATTCAAACGCAACTCTGCAACGGTTACCGGCATATCCGTATCTGTTATGCGTGTCGGCGAATAAAAAACATTCTCCGGCAAAAGTATCTTTCCATTCTTATAAATGGCATAATCTATACGAAACGGCCAATAAGCGCTGTGAAATTTTACCTCATACAAATTGCCGTTCAGCCGACAACTTGTTCGGCGGAATCTGTCTGCCTTATCAAAGTTATAAAAGGTAAAACAATTTTGTTTTGCCCATTTCTCGGCATTATCCTGTATATAATACAAATCAAGATGCAAAAAATCATTCATCATGATTTCCATCGTTCCCAATTCAGGAAAACACTCCACCCGCACCAAATCCATACCGCAACAGCCTTCTTCCGCCTGCGCCGCCCCCACCGCCAGCACCGACATTGCCACCGCTGCAACCGTTTCCCGCCACATTGCCTTTTTTATCCTCCTCTTTTTTTATAACAAAACTTCGGCTCATAAGCATCGCCCTCGCCCGCTCTCATATCCGACCGCCCGCATCCTATCCGCCTCACCGGCTCCCGCGTCCGGTTTTATTCTTCCACCACCAGACGGATAGATTCCAGCCGCTTAATTTCGTCACGGCATTCCATCGCTTTTTCAAATTCCAAATCCGCCGCGTATTGTTTCATCTCCTTGGTCAGGCGCTTAATCTCGCGGGCGATGTTTTCTATCTTGTCGCGCGCAATCGGCGAAGTCAGCGCCCTGTCACCGTCGCTCTCGGTCATCGTCTGCAATACCGACGAAATCGCCTTTTTAATCGTCTTCGGCGTTATACCGTGTTCCACATTATATTGGAATTGCTTTTTCCGCCGCCGTTCGGTCTCGTCCAACGCAAATTTGATGGAATCCGTCATTTTGTCAGCATAGAGCACCACCCGCCCTTCGGCGTTGCGCGCCGCCCGCCCGATAGTCTGGATAAGCGAACGGGTGGAACGCAAAAAGCCTTCTTTGTCCGCATCCAAAATCGCCACCAGCGAACATTCTGGAATATCCAGCCCCTCGCGCAACAGGTTAATCCCGACCAACACGTCAAACACCCCCTGCCGCAAATCACGGATAATCTCTATACGCTCAATCGTATCCACATCCGAATGCAGATAACGGACTTTAATGCCGTTTTCTTTCAGATACTCGGTCAGGTCTTCCGCCATTTTCTTGGTCAGCGTCGTTACCAGCGCCCGCTCGCCTTTGGCGATAACTTTATGACACTCCGCCATCAGGTCGTCAACCTGATTCTCAACCGGCTTAACCACGCAAAGCGGATCCATCAGCCCCGTCGGGCGGATAACCTGCTCTACGAACACGCCGTGGCTTTGCTGCAATTCCCAATCTCCCGGCGTCGCGGAAACAAAAATCGTCGGCGCGCGCAGATTATCCCACTCCTCAAACTTAAGCGGCCGGTTATCCACGCACGACGGCAGGCGAAAACCATAATCGGCAAGCGTCGTCTTCCGATTGCGGTCGCCGCGATACATTCCGCCGATTTGCGGCACGGAAATATGGCTCTCGTCAATAAACAGCAACGCGTCTTTCGGAAAATACTCAAACAGCGTCGGCGGCGGCTCGCCCGGCTTGCGCCCGGTCAGATAGCGCGAATAGTTTTCAATCCCTTTGCAATGCCCGGTCGTTTCCATCATTTCCAAATCAAACCGCGTCCGCTGTTCCAGCCGTTGCGCCTCCACAAGTTTGTTTTGCGCCCGCAATTCCTCCAGCCGCAAAGCCAAATCTTCCTTAATGTGCATCATCGCCTGCGACAACGCCGGCCGCGGCGTTACATAGTGGTTCGCCGGATAAATCGTGATTTCCTCAAGCTCCGCCGTTTTTTTGCCGGTCAACACGTCAAACTCGCTGATTTTCTCAATTTCATCGCCGAAAAAGGACACCCGCCAGCCGCGGTCTTCATAGTGCGCCGGAAAAATATCCAGCGTATCGCCCTTGACCCGAAACGTTGAGCGCACAAAATTCGCCTGATTGCGTTCATATTGCAGCGCCGCCAGGTTCTGATAAATTTCCTTCGGCTCAATATCGTCGCCTTTTTTGAGCGTAAACGCCATGGATGAATACGACTCCATGCTTCCCAAGCCGTAAATACACGATACCGACGCCACGATAATCACGTCTTTTTCTTCCAAAACGTTGCGCGTCGCTCCGTGTCTCATCCGGTCAATTTGCTCGTTAATGGCAGAATCCTTTTCAATATAGGTATCGGTTTTGGGAATATACGCTTCCGGCTGGTAATAATCATAATACGAAACAAAATACTCAACGTGGTTATGCGGAAAAAACTCTTTCATCTCGGCATAGAGCTGCGCCGCCAGGATTTTGTTCGGCGCCATAATCAGCGTCGGCTTTTTCATCTCCTCAATGATTTTCGCCATGGTAAACGTTTTGCCCGATCCGGTAACGCCCAGCAGCACCTGATTTTTCTCGCCTCTTCTCAAACCCTCGCACAGTTGCCTGATTGCTTCCGGCTGGTCGCCCGACGGCTCAAACGGGCTCACGACTTCAAATTGATTGCTCATAGCCGTAAATATGCCCCTGCCCGCCGCAAAAGTCAAGTCCGAAACGCATCGCCGGACTGTCCCGTGCTGCAACGGATACAAAAAACACCCGCCCGACACGTAAAAAAGGGAAAGCTTTGCGGCTTTCCCTTTTTTACCATTGCAAACCTACGCCTGCGCTTTTTCTGCCGCCGTCGGCACTTCTGCCAACTGGTAAGCATCGCGTTTCGCATCATACTTGAGCAGAACCTTCGTTCCGTCCTCATCTTCAAACAATATCTCCGGCACATTATGCACCGTCAGCACATGGACAATTCCGTCCTCGCAAAACAGTGTCCGGATAACCGTCCAGCTTCCGTCGGGATTTTCCACCCGCCAAAATGCAATATCGGTATACGGAAAATTCGCCGGAACAAAACAGACACCGAGATGAACCTCATCTTCGGGAACACGACACATATTAAGCCCCGAAAATTTCACCTCCTTGCCGTCCGCCACACGGATATACAATGCTTTGTCCCAATCATCGGATTCCATCGTTTCGCCGGCTACGGCTTTGCCCGAACAGGGAATGCTGTATACCCCGAGCGGATTGACTATCCACAGCTTCTGCTCAGCCTTGTCACAAAACAAAATTTCCATCTCGCCGATTGCTTCGCCGAGCTTAAGCCCCTGCGGATAATTCTGGCTATACAAAGTCCAACTGTCGCCGCTTGCCGGTTTAATCAGCAACGACCACACCAAAACCAACCGTTTACTGTATCCGCTAATCGGAATGATATTGACCGCTTCATCATCTTTTATCAAAACGAAAAGACCATCGGCAAAACGCCAACACCCGTGCCGAAACACGCGTTTCTTCGTATAAACCGCATAGCTATAAACTTTGTCGTTAAAGACAAGCGTCCCTTCACTCTCCGGCATCACCAGCAAAAACAGGTAAAAACCGAAATAAACCAACAACGGCAAACCGATAAGCAACGGCGCAACCATTGCCAGCCACACCGAAACAAACAGGCACAATGCCAGAATATACCACGACTTCACAATCGCAACCCATCTGCGGCTCAACGACCCTTGCAGTCCGGTCTGCAAAAAAACTAATAATTTTTTCATCACGCAAAAAATTAGAATTAGACATAATAAATAATTTTTCGCCAATATACCCCGGCAATTTTAAATTGCAACAAAAAAAGGCGCCACGGCCTAAAAACCGTAGTGCCTCATTACCAAATCAGTCAGAATATACGCCGCGCCGCCGCCGAGCGCCAGATTAACCGCCAACAAATAAACCAATTGCGCAAAGTAAAACCCTTTTTCCACAAAAAGAATTTGCACGACACGCACCGATTTTGAAGCGATAAACGCCGCCAGCGCCAGCCACAGCAGCCATCTCCCGACCGCCATGAAATCCATTGCCGCCGTAATAATTGCAAAAAAAAGCAACATCAGCGACCATACAAACAAAAAACCGTTCCACCAGTCCATCCGGACATTCAAACTTTGTTTGAGCTTAATAATTTTTGCACACATATAAAAATAATTAAACAAAACATTAAATACCTGCTTTTATTTATATCATATTTTCATCTGAAATCAAGCCTTATTTGCCATCGGAAAAACAGGAAAACCTGACACATTCCTCTTGACAATCCATACTTCCGCATTAACCGCATTTGTTCTCCCCATCTTCTTTTTACCATACAAGCTCAGCATTGCCGCAAGTGCTGTGGTTCGGCACAAACCCGGTTTCGTAGCTCCCGCCCGTCATCTTGCCGCAACGCGCCATCGCCCGGCTGATTACATTTATTATCTACCGCATCAGGCTATGGCCACTTTGAACACCCGTAAAATCCGCATAAAAAATCCCCCCGCAAAAAGCACTGCCTTTCGTAAGGGGGATAACCTAAAACTATTATGGAACAAAGCGGATATATTTTTACCGCAGGAAAATTTCTATTACCACAAGCATATTATCGTAGCAATAAACGCAAAAAGGATGAGAAATCCGGCAACAATGTCCACATATTGCTCTTTGCACATTACCGGAATAAGAAGTGTCAACACAACCACCACACAACCGAAAAAAATAAGCATTCCGCCGGACGCCTCGGTTGCAGTTATTTTTGTAGCACCGTCCGGCAAGAGATTTTTTTCTTCTCCTGCTTCCGCCATGCATTGATTGTCTTCAGCAACCGCCAATTCTGAAAGATTTTGCCTTTGCGCCGGAATATCCGTTTGCATTTGGTCAATTTCTGCCGTTTGCCGCTTTTGATAGTCAAGATAATAAGCTCCACCGGCAACCAAAAGCAACAATGCCACAAGCAGAAATCCGAAAATCTTCAATTTTCTGGATTTTTGAGGCTTGCATTCCCCTTGTAATCGCCCCATTGCATTGTGATTTTCTTCCACATTTCCTATTTTTTTGCAATAGAGAGAAACACCGTCAGACAAATCTCCGGTATGCCGAAAATTCATCAAATCAACTAAATTTTTCATAAGTAAAGATTTTAATAATAAAACATATAGTTAAATTCATCAGTCGGCAGTATAATAGGCTTTTCCGTTTTGTCAACCCTAAAAAATAGACAAATATTAAAAAAAATTCTCCGCCCCGTTCCCGTCGCATCTTCCGCCACCCCGAACCTCATAACTTTGGCGTTCTTCCGCCCGCCTTGAGCTGGTAGTCGAACCCCTCTCTCCGGGGTTCAAATCCCCCCGCAGCGCAAACCACAAAAAAAGCGCCCCCCGGCGCCTCTCTTTAACTTATAACTGGCGGAGACGCAGGGATTGACCTTCACTACGCTCGGCCGCACGGGCGCTCATCGGCTCCGCCGACCGGCGTTCTTCCGCCCGCCTTGAGCTGGTAGTCGAACCCCTCTCTCCGGGGTTCAAATCCCCCGCAGCGCAAACCACAAAAAAAGCGCCATCTGGCGCCTCTCTTTAACTTATAACTGGCGGAGACGCAGGGATTCGAACCCCGGGAGGACTTGCGCCCTCGTCTGATTTCAAGTCAGGTGCATTAAACCACTCTGCCACGTCTCCGTTAAGCCTCGCTATACCGACGCATAACCACCGCTATAACCAGACAACGCAAGCAACTTAAAATGCTTTTTCTCAAACGTCAAGTATTTTTTTACCTTATTCCCCTTGTTAGAATAACAAAATCTGCTCTTCAACCTCCTCAGCCGGTATTTCCCTTCCGCCGTTTGCACTTTCCGCCCCCGTATTATTTCCGTCCGCTGCCGGAGCTGCCGTTCCTTTTCCGGCAGAAGGTTGTTCCGCTCCCGGCGCCAAAAAGCTCGTTTCCGCTTTTCTTGCCCCGTGCTCAGCTTTCTCATGCAGTTTATACATTTCTTCTACCGACGGCAATTCCCGCTGCGATTTCAACTTTCTCGCCATCCTCGGCAAAGCATTCTGCACCACCGGCTTTTTATAACGGCGATATTTATCCTGCTGCGCAGCCGCCCTTGCCTCCGCAACAGCCTTATACTTGCTCTCCCACCCCTCTGCATATTCCTGCAACAATCTTGCACATTCCTGTTTATCCGCCTTATCGTCGCCCTCGGCAGATTCCGCCCGCTGTTTATAAGTTTCAATCGCCGCAAATATATCATATCCGCTGTTTGATTTCAGCGTAGCGTCAACCCCTGCCGCCAACAACAGCCGCAAAGTTTCCGCCTCGGGATTCGATGACATTGATACAACGGCAATCTGCAACCACGCCGGCTTGCCGTCTTTTTTATCTTTAGCGTTGACATCTGCTCCGTATTTCAATAAATTCCGCACAATATCCGAAGAAAAATTTACCGCATGCATCAACGGCGTTTTTCCGTCCTCGTCATACGCATTGACATCTCCGCCCATATCAATCAGCATTTTGAACATTTTCTCATTATCCGTTGTTGATAGCAAAGTTTGCACGGTTTGGTGCTCAAATGGCAATTTAACCCCCTCGTTCAGCCAAAATTCAACAACCGGCAAATCTCTTTGAAAAAATGCTTTCCGCAATGCCATCGCCGCCGCGCCGTCTGTCGATGCATCCGCGCCATAATCCAACAGCAGCTTCGTCATGGCCTTACTTCCGCAAGTCCCGAGCAATGTTTTTTCACCGTAAGAAACACCCTTATCCGGCAGCATCCACCATTTGGGATTCCTGCTGTTCCCATCGTAAGACAATTCATAGCGGGCAAGCTTCTCATTATAGTCCGCAATATAAGCATATCTGCCCGTACCGCCGACAATGCCTCTATCCCCATAAGGGACTGGCGCAAGGGTTTCTTCCCCGTTGATAAACAGCCACCGCCCTTTATCAAAGCCAAAATATCTATATCCTACCTGCTCCGCGGTCGTATTGATGGAAGCCCCGCCGTCCAACGCGATTTTCGCAAGCTCCGGCTTGCAATAAACCACCGCCGCCGCCAACGCCCAGTCTTTATCATATTGTGTTGTCAATCCGCTGAAATACGTCCGGAAACTCGCCTCATCGGCAAACCGCGCGTCAATCTCCGCCGCTGCATTCTCCGCCCCAAACACCAGACTCGCCGCCATTCCAACCATCGCCGGCAACTTATGTTTTAATTTAAACATCATCTATTCTCCCCTGCTTGCTGAACTTGTTTATTGGCATATTCCTGTAGCATTGTCGAAACCTCGGACACTTTCTTTTTCATCTCCGGTGTGAAAAAAACACCGGCAAACCAGTGCCCACCTTCCCCGGCAAGCTCTCGCGCTTTTGCCAGAACGGTATCGTCAACCACCGCCCCTTCATCCAGCAGAATACGGATAGATTGTTCCCAACTTTCCGCCGAAAACTCATTCATATCAGCCGCCTCCAGAACATACAGCATCACAGTCTTTTTCTCGTCCCGCGTAACCGCCCGGACATCAGCACCTTTCTCCAACAACAACTTGACCATGTCCACCCGGCCTGCCGCCGCCGCTCGCATCAACGGAGTCACCCCAAACTTATCATAACCGTTTATGTCCGCACCGGCTATCAGTAATTCCTCAAGCAAAAAAGCCTCTCGGACATTGGATAAATATTCTTGCGCCTCTTCTTTCGTCAACTTCGCCGCTACGTTATATTGCTGCAAGGCTCGCACCATTGCCGCGTCTTGTGCCTTGAATGCAGCTTTCATAGCCGCTTCCCCATCGCGTGCATAATCGGCGCCGTAATCATGCAACATCGCTGCCATTGCCACGCTGTCCCGCCGCACATCTGCACATACTTCCGCCGCCACCACCGCCAGAGGCTTAACGCCCTGCCCGACAACTTCAACAGGTATACATTTGCAAAGCGACGGCGGCGTATATCCATCATACGCTAATTCATACCGCTTTGCTGGATCATCTTTCGTGTCATCAAATGGATAAATCCCTATCGCACCGGGAGGGGCAATAATTTCTTCCCCGTTGATAAACAGCCATCGCCCTTCATCAAAGCCAAAACCATCATACCTTACCTGCTCCGCGGTCGTATTGATGGAAGCCCCACCATCCAACGCAATTTTCGCAAGCTCCGGCTTGCAATAAACCACCGCCGCCGCCAGCGCCCAGTCTTTATCATATTGTGTTGTCAACCCGCGGAAATACGTCCGGAAACTCGCCTCATCAGCAAACCGCGCGTCAATCTCCGCCGCCGCGTTCTCCGCCCCAAACACCAGACACGCCACCATTCCGGCCATCATCGGCAATTTATGCTTTAATAATTTCATCATTCCGTCCTCTCGTCCGTAAAAAGTAACGCGGGGAAAAGCCTTACCTCCTTTCCCCGCCGCCATAGCGCCGCTAATTCAGCTCAATAACGCCGCAATCGCGTTGCTCAACTTTGTTCTGCACGCTGATTTTGAGCTCGTGCGTCGCTCCCGGCGCCACCGTATAGCGCCAAACGCGTCCGTTACCGTCGCCCGCCTCGCTCTTAATATCTTCTTTGACTACCGTTGCCGCTGCCGGAAGCGACTGTTTCAACACGATATTCGCCTCCTGCGCCGACTTGTTCGTTACCGTGTAAGTAACCTCATACAGATTAGTCGTTTCCGCGGTAACGCATGTATCGGACGGCTGCTTTTTATATTTCCGCTCATTGATTTTCTGAATATCCGTCACCTCTCCATCGGCATAGACGTCAAAAAACTTGCCCAGACGCAGTGTCAGTTCCTGCCCCTCGGCTTTATTATCAATAGCGTTTTCGCCGACAAACTGCAACGCGCCGTTCTTATCGTAGTCATAAAAGCTGATTTTCCCTTTCGGCAACGGCATACCAAGGCCGTCATCCTTATTATTGGCAAAATTATACAACAGCTCCGGATGCACATCCTTAAACGACGTCTTTATCTTCCCGAACGACAGCCTGGACACCACCTCTCCGCGTTTTTTATACTTCACCGCCGGCGCATTGACAAACGACACCTGTTTGATTTGCCCGTCTTTAAGCGAAGTCGGCTGTGGAATTTTATAGATATAATAGCCGTTCAGATTCTGCGGCGCCGCAATCACCGGCGCGGATTCCGCCGCCCCCAAAGACACCCCGTCCGCCATCGTATTCAACATGGCCGCCTTAAACATACGCGGCTGCATAATTGCCCCGACCGTATTGACATCGCCGGCAATCAGATTAACCGTAACATTGTCGTAAGCGCTGCCCGAACTGTTGTTGAGCGAAACGCGCCCCAGCAACTCAAGCGTCTCCGCGTCATTGACTTTCGCCACATAATTCGCTTCCCACGAAAAGCCGGAAGTCAGATACGCCAAATGCAATTCTTTGTCTCCCGCCGTTTCCGTCTCGGCAAGCGCTTTCAAAACCGGCGTGCTGTTCAGCGCAAGCGGCACATTGTCAAACAGCACCCGCCCGGGAAAATTCGTTTCAATCCCATATTTAAATTTCAGCACCGGCGACATTCCGTCCACCGCCACCAAAAGGGCGCGCTCAAAAATATTCTCGCCGGTAGCCGGATTCGTGCGCACCGTCCGCACCTGCCGCCCGATATTGGCGTTAAGCAGATTCATATAGTTAACGCCCGCATAGTCATAATTCTGTTCCAGAATTTTCACTCCGTCGCCGAAGATAAACGCCGATTCGGGACGCATCTGCCTGGCAACCTCGTTAAACACCACTTCGTTGACGCCCGGTTTCATCGCCTGCTTCTGGCTTTTTTTAATCAGCGCCAAATCCTGATTGTAAATAGTAATTTCCGTCGCCGGCGCGGAACTTTCCGCCGGTAACAGCGCCTGAGCCGCCGGAACCGCCGCCGCCGTTAAAAACAATGCCGCCGCAAAACTCTTAAATCTCATCAAAAACCTCCCTCAAAATAAAAAAAATTCTGCTTATTGAAATAACAAACCTCTCAGCGCTTGTCAACCTTTGCCAACGCCGAAATTTCCGCCGCCAGCGTTTTCAACGCCTCCACCCGCCGGACAAACGCCCCCATCGCATTGGGACGCCACAGCCCGAATTGGTGAAACATCCTGCCCGGTGTCTGAAAATAGAATCCGATTCGCCCTTCTCCGGCCACGATTCGCATTTTCTTCGCCCCGAGCATACGGCGCATTTTCTCCCCCGCCGCGCGGATTTCCTGCCGGTCGGCAAGCGCATTTTCTTTGCCGGCCGGGCAAACCGCCGCCAGCAACACCCCTTCAAACACCGTCATTTTCAGTGTCCAGAATTTCGCCGCCGCGGTATTGTAAAGCCAGTCTTCTTCAAGCAAATACCCCTCGCCGAAAAGCACGCCGCGACATTCGCGGACATTATATTCCCATGCCTCCCAAAGCTTGTCATCCTTGTCAAGCCCCTGCCCGTAATCAAACACCACATCGGCAAACAGATCTTTCCCTTTGGCAAAAATCAGCATTTCCCCGCGCGTCTGCAGACTCTCGCGCAATTCTTTAAGCATAAGATAGGCAACCAAAACCGCACAAAGGCTGAACAGCAGTTTCAACAGCGCCGCCCCAACATAAAACCACGCCGCCGCCATGGCGCCCGCCGCCGCAATCAACACCATTGCCGCTTGCCCCAAATATTTTTTGCGCCAGTATTCAAGCACTTTCGCCTCTTTCGCGAGCATTTTATAGGCCGTATCAGACATTTTCTTTTAAAATCCGCCGGTTAGAGTTAAAATTTTTAGAATATATTAAGAAACCGATGGTTAAAATATCATAAAAATTTGCGCTTGCACCAAGCGTTTTTTTATGATATACTACTCAAAATTGCATAGATTTGCAGAGGAGAAAAGCAATGCCTAAGAATAATATGGACACGATTTTCAACACCTTGGACAATATCGCCCGCAAAAAGGAGCTGACCAGAAGTGATGAAAAAGAAATCAGACGCCAGTTATCCTCTTTGCTGACGGAAATGGCCAACACGTCCGACAAAACGCTCAAGACCGAATATCTGGATAAATATAATAAGCTGAAAGAAAATCATGCCGACGCTCTGAAAGCGGCAGAAGAGGCACTTAATGAAGAACAAAAAGCCTCACTGGCGGAAATCATGCAAAAATCAGAAGAAAATAAAGCACGGGTTGAGGAAAATAAAGAGCGGGCTGCAGAAACCAACTTGGACGATAATGCCGCCCCGACGCCGCAACCGGAAAACACATCGGCTAACGACGCCCCGGCCAATGATACGCCGGAAGCGCCGCAACCGGAAAAAGTTGAAGAAACAAAAACCGAAGAAACCAAAACCGAAGAAAACAACGCCTCAAACGCAGACGATTTGCCGCCGATAATTGACCTTTCCGTTTTAAACAAAGACCCGGCGGAACTGACCGAAGCGGATAAGCAGATTTTACAAAACATCATTAACAGCGAATACACCACCGACACGGCAAAAGCCAACGCCCGCATTTTGTCAGAGGGAAAACCCCTGCCTGACACCGCCGCCCCCGGCGCGCCTGCTCCGGCGATGGATATGAGCGTTCTCAACGCCAGCCCGTATGAAATTAGTGCCGAGGGCAGAGAAAACTTGCAAAACATCATCAACAGCCCCCACACCTCCGATATTGCCAAGGAAAACGCCGCCAAGCTGATGGCCGACGCCGACAAAGCCGCCGAAAACATCAGCTGGATACAAAACCATCTGCAAGACATAACCAACAACCCCAACGCAGACAATCGGTTGCTCCGTGGGGAAATCCATGCGGCTGCCACTCTGCTCGCCGGCGAAATTGCCAACGGATACAAATTGCGAAAAGAAGATGCCGATCTGTTTAACGCCGCCATCCTCCGTCTGCCGGAAGACCAGCGGCGGGAAATTGCCACATCGGTTAACGACATCTTCATAAATGCCATTCGCTCCCGTAGCAATGATGTAAACCAGCCGGAAAACACGCCATCTAATGACGCACCGACTAACGATGCGCCGTCCAACGACGCACCGGTTAATGACGCACCGGCTAACGACGCACCGGCTAACGACGCACCGGCTAACGACGCACCGGCACCGGATGCCCCGCAACCGGAACCGCCGTTGACTGAAGAAGAGGTCAACAAATATCTTGACGAAGTTCGTTCCTCCGACAACTGGAACGCGTATATTGCCAACATCAACCCCAAACTCAGTCCCGCCAATATTGAAGCCTCAATGGCGCTTGAACCGACTTATGTAACCATCATCGGCGATGACGGAAAAGAAATTCGCATTAAAGATGAAGACGGTAAAGAAATCATAACATCATCCGCCGAGAAAAACCGCGCCCTTGCGCTCGCCAATCCGGACGATATGATGGTCGCCGTTGACTATTACGAAAAGAACGGCAAACTTGATGAGATTGCGGGAACCATCGCCGCTCACCTGCAACAATACGGCAGTGCGGATTTAAACCCGGATAACGCTTACATGCTTTTGGCTATGGCGGATAAAATTAAGGACAATCCGCAATTTGCCGATATCTACAAAGAATTTTCCGCCAAACTGGCAACTGCCCTGCGTGATTATGATTTGCAAAATATGGGCAAGCTCACCGAAGAACAGCTACGGACAAATTATGACAACGCCCACAAAGCGCTGGCGGAATTTACCCCGACTGATGCTGACGGCAAACCGACCATAGAAGGCTATACTTTTACCGATGATAACGGCAAACCGCTCAAGAAAAAGAAAAATGCCAAAAATCAGGAAGCCGTCTTAAAAATGGCGCGTGAACTGGCCGCGCAGGAAATTGCCAAGACAGGTTTGGAAGAAGACCCGAAAAAACGCGGCGAGCAGCTCAATAAAATCATGAACGATAAAATTGAAATGCTGCTGCATAGTGAAGACGGCAAAAAAACTTTTAACCAGACCGAATTGGCCGCCCGTATGGGTGCCAACTACACCAGGGCTGAAACATTTAAAAACCGTGTTCAGCAACGTTTCAAAGGCTCCAAGCTCGGGCAAAAGGTAACCACCCGCCTGGAACAATTGGATAAAGACCTAACCAAGCTCTACGGCGCAAAATATATCAAAGCTAAAAAGGTAACCAAAACCGTCGCCAAAGCCGGTTGGAACTTCATGAAATCGCAAGCTCTGTTTGCCGTTGCCAGCTTAGCCAATCCGGTCGGCGTTCCGGCCTTGGTTGCCTACAACACCTGCAAACAGTGGAAAGCCTTAAAGAACCAGCTAAAAGACCCGTCGCTTTCCAAAGGCAAGAAAATTGCGATGGTCTTGGGCGCCGGCATTACCTCCACTCTCGCCGCGATACCTGCGGCCACCGGCTTGGACGGCGTATTAAATGCCATGGGAGTCAATACACCGGCTTTATTGCAAGCGGCCACTAACGCCGGCTCAACGCTTGGAGTTATTGGCAGAACCGCCGTATCCACGGCGGCAATGTCCATTCCGAATTTGGTAGAAAAGTATAGTTTACATTCGCAAAAAAAGGCTTTACAAGCAGAAATAAAGAACTTGGGGCCGGACGGAAAACCGACATCCGAAGCCATAAACAAGCATAAAGACAGCATTAAAGCGTTGGACGACAAAATTGCCGCGATACAAAACGGCGACAGCTTGGGGCACGCATTTAAGACCTTCATCGGCTACAACCAGCGCAAATTGAAAAAGCTGGCGGCACAAAAAGAGCAGCTGGAGAAAAATCCGCCGCGCGACAGAGCCGCCATAAATGCCGCCATGAAAGAACTGGAAGCCAAACAACAGAAAAACAAAAGCGAACTGATTACAAAATCTCTGAACTCCGCCGTCGGTATCGGTTTGGCAAACTCCGGCCTGATGCCCAGCATCGGCGAATGGGCGAGCGAAAAAATCAACAACGCGGCCGACACCGTTTCGGAAGCAGCCGGCGATGTTGTTGATAAAGTAACGGAAGCCGTCCGCGGCGAACCGGATATGGTCAACGGACGCGTTCCCACCGAACTGGAGCAAAAAGCTTACGAAGCCGCCTACCGCCAGAACCTGCCGGAAGATACATTCAACTCGCCGGATAATAAGGCCAGCATCTACCAGCCAGGCTATGACCGCACGCCAGAGGGCATGGCGCAAGACGCCGCTGACAAAGCGATATTGGCGGAATACAAAGCCCAGACCGGACACGATTTTGATATGGAAGCTTACGAAGAGAAATATAATCCGGGAATACCTGATGAAACAAGCGCCCGCCTGTCTGAAAATCTTGAAGCCGCCAAAGCGGAAAATTCCAGCGGCATTGAAGGCAAGAGCGCCTTTGCCCACACCCTCTCCCACCTGGAAAGCCTGGGCGACAGCCGCATCTCTGACACCAACGCCATGGCGGAAGACCTGTGCGAGCATCTCGGCACCAAAGCCGGACAGGCAACCATCGCCTGCAAAATGGCGCCATACGCTCTGCAGGAAGCATTAGGGCTGGAAGGGCTGCCGGACGGCAAACCGACATCATACAATATGATAAACTACCTGGCTTCACACGAATTGACACCGGAACAGCAAACCGCGCTGGATAACTTCATTGAAAAGAACTTTGACGGCGCCAAGTTCAAAACCGAAAACTTTGCCGACTATAACCAACCGTCGCGCGAAGAACTGTTGGCGGAAATCGGCAAAGGCGTTAAAGAAACCATTGCCGACAACGTCCGGCATGATTTGAGTATTGACCCGAACGTGGAAAAACCGCATATATGGCGGGATGAAAAAGGCCAGTTGACGGTTGACCTTGAAGGCGCCAGAATGTTGGCCGGAGGCAACCATGGCAATCAGGATCCTGTCAACACCACGGTCGTTGTTCCGCCGCAGAATAACACAACTGTCATCTACGAACAACCGACAAACAACAGTGTATTATATGCCGATATGTATACGGACACTTACAACTATCAGTTTCGCGATGGCGAGCTGTTTATCCGAGACCCCCACTTATCGCGTGACCTGAGCGTAAAATACAGCGGGGCATACATCAGCACCGTAGACGGCACTGTTCTCTATGCCAGCGCTTCCCGTTACGAACCGGATAAATGGGCAAGCAACATCAGAACAGCTGAATTTGAACGAAGCCGCGATACCAGCGCATACGACCGATCCGGCGACCGTGAGTGGCTCCGTGATAATGCCAGAGATATGGCCTATGGTGGCGCGTATCCGGTAGGCAGAAGTCTTTTAGGTAACGGCACAATCACCTATGTCGGCGCAAACTATAACAGCATATACGACCGGGTAGATGAAAATAGCGCCCGTAATTATATGGCAAACAATACGTTAGGTACCATCCGCCATGGTGCCGCCGCCGCCAGAGATGTTGTCGCAACGGTTGGTATGTTCAAAGACATGCTGGGTCGGTAACTTCTACCACCGACAACCTGCAGCCCGCCCTGAAAAGCGGGCTGTTTCTTTGTATCCAGAGAAGTTAGCGTTGCGAACAAAAGCAACGCTTTACGAAGTAAGACAAATTTGCAATCATGACCGTGCTTTAGCACGCCCCCATTTAAACTTGTGGCGCAGCCACGCAATGGGTGGGATAAAGTGCGGTGCTATCGTCGAATGTCCACCAAGGGGCAGGAGCGTACTAAAAGCGTACGTGACTGCCCCGCAGAGTGGCTTCCATTCGGCGATTTGACCGTGCTTTAGCACGCCCCCAAATCACAAAATTTTCCCCTTTAAGCAAACACCACCTCTATCTCCTTGCGCGCCAACACCACTACTCCTTCCACCTCTTTTGCCCCTTCATGGCGCAAAACGTGTTCTTCCTGGCGAATGACTTCAAATCCGTAATATTTGAGCAAACGGCGGACATAGGTTATGGAATGGACGAACCGCCCGGACGGCGTTAAAAAATAATCGCTTTGATTGAGTGTATTTTTAGAAATGGAAAAACAGAACAGCCCGTTGGCTTTGACCGCTTTTATCATCAGGCGGAACAGGGGCTTGAGTTCGCCGATATAAGTCAGCACATCGCCGGCAACAACGGCGTGATAAGGCGTTTCCACATCTTCCAGAAAATTGATAATATCGTCGCAATAAAGCTCTTTATAAATGCTTTTTTTGCCGGCCGCTTCAAGCATTTTTTCCGAAACGTCAACCCCGTAGAATTCCTCGTTGGGAAAATAGGGTTTAAGCGCCTCGGCGCATAAGCCTGTTCCGCAGCCCAAATCAAGTATTTGCCGTTTTTTAAACAGCTTGGTTTTGAGCGTGTCTTTCAGAAAATCGGCAATAAGCTCCGGCACTTTATAATCCAAATCGCGCAAGATTTCATCAAATGAAGAAGCAAACCCGTCAAACAGCCCTTTAACATACGAAAGGTCGGTCGTATCAACCGCCTGCTCATTGCGTAAGGCGCAGCTGATATGGTGGACAATCGGATTGTCGGGAAAAGCCGCCTCCCAACGCTCCAGATATTTAAAAGCCAGCTCATTCTGCCCTTCGTCGTATGCTTCATATAAAAGATAGCCGAAATTGATATGGCTGTCCGCGCTAATTCCGCCTTTTTTCAACGAAAAAGCCTTCCAGGCATAATGCAGGCACTGCCGCCAGTTCCCCATTTTGCGAAACAGATTGGAGAGCGAATTGCAAAGCCAGTCGGATTCCGGTGCCAGTTCTGTCGCCCGTTTAAGCAGTTTCGCCGCTTCGTCGCTTTTGGAAAGTTCAATAAAAGAATTGCCGGCGATAATATACGGCGCCGAATCGGTCGGCCTTTTCTCAAGCGCGATTTTGGCATATTCAATAGCGCGCACATAGCGGTTCAGACTGTAACAGGTGTTGGCGATATTCAAAATGGCGTTATACGAATTCGGATTAAGTTCATAAAGCTTTTCATAATATTTCAGTGCCTCTTCGTATTCCCCGCGCGAATAAAGGGAATTGCCGAGATTCATAATCGCCGCGAAGTTTCCCTCTTTAACCGCAAGCGCCCGGGCGGCAAAATCCGCCGACTTGTCATATTTTTTCAACTCATAGTAAAGTGTGGAAACGTTAAGCAATGCGGACAGCGATTGCGGATTAAGATTCAGCGCTTTTTTATAAAGGCTGAGCGCAAGTTTTTTATCGCCGGCATTATCATAGCAATTCGCCGCCGCAATCAGAAAATTTTCATTCTCCGGCGCCCCGACGGCAAGTTGCAAATAGAGCTTGGCGGCTTTTTCATATTCGCCGTTCTTCAAAAAATCCAATGCGTTCTGTTCCAATTCGTTCACTACGGACATCCTTTTTACATGGTGCCTGCCGGCAATATTAACCCTGTTTATCTGCCTTTATAACATATAAAACTTAATCTGCCACGCTTTTATCGCATTTTTCTCACAAAAAAAACAAAAAAAACTATTGACTATCAAAAAAATCTGGGTTACATAACTTCTCACCGATGGGGGTGTGGCGGAATTGGTAGACGCGCTAGACTCAAAATCTTGTTTCCTCTGGAAGTATGAGTTCAAGTCTCATCACCCCTACCAACCACAAAAAAAGGCTTTCGTAAAAAACGGAAGCCTTTTGTTTTAGGAATAGCCAAAGAAAATTATTTTCCCTGCGCCCGCCTCTCCTGCATCAGCCTTTCAACAATAACCTCGTGATTGCTTTTGTAGGACGTCTTGGTTGAAAAGACTTTCTCATGCGGACTGTGCCCGGTTTTGCCGGTTCTTTCGGTCATCGCCTGTTCACGCCGCCGCTCCGGCTTCTGCATAACCATCTTCTTGCCCAGCCGGCGGATATTTTCCGCATGCTTGGCCATCATCATTCCGATATTGGCCTTTTTAATCGCCAGGCTGGATGTTTCTTTTTTGATCACATCTTGCGAAATAGCGGGCAGACGCTGGGTTAAAATCGTATTCAGCCGCTCTATAATCTGCGGATTGTCATAATCAAGCGCCGTTCCGTTATTGCTGATGGTTTTCTCCGCCTCCTTAAACATGGAAAAACTTTCCCGCAAAGCCTTTTTATCCTCGGGCGTCGCTGCGATTTTCCCCGTTTGGTGTTCTTTATCGTATGCTTCAATTTTCTTCAATGCCGCACGAAAGCTTTTGCTTTCGGCAAAAATCTGAAAAACCGAAAATTCGCGTCCGCATGAAATACTAAGCTGTCCCATAACGCCCTCCTTGTCTAATAGCTTTGAACATAAAAAAATTATACCATAAAATACGCCGCCCTTCAAGCGTAAAAACGCGCCGCAAAGCATTTTTTTCGTTAAATTTAAGCCGGAATTTACCTTTTCATGCTAAAAAAGAAAAAAATATCGTTATCAGCAGGAGAAAGGCTATGTCCGCCGCGCGCACACCTGAAGAAATCGCCGATTTGCGCTATCGCCGTGCCCTAAAAAAGCTAACGCACTTTTTAAGCCGTTGGCTGTATTTGCTAATAGCCGTTACGGTTATACCGGCAGTCATCGGCGCCGGATTCGCCGGTTGGAACGGCTTTTATTACGATTCGGACGGCTATATGCGGGCGCTGCGCGTCTGGCATTGGCTGATAAACCCGTCATTTTGGGAGCAGCCGGTGTGGGAAAGCGATTATCCGTTCGGCGAAATCCTGCATTGGACGCGCCCGCTGGATATTCTCTGGCTAATCAACGCCCTGCCCTTCCTCTTCATGACGGATAACCTGCGCGACGCCGTATTTTTGGGCGGCGCCTTTATTTCCCCCTGGATGCAGGTCTTTTCCGTTCTGATTTTGGCATACGGGCTTCGCCGCCGTTTTAATGTTTTTCTGGTGCTGTTCGGCTGTTTTGTTTTCCTCGCCGACCTAAACACGCAAAACTATTATTACCCCGGACGCCCCGACCACCATTCGCTGATGGCGCTGTTAGGCCTCGCCGCCGTGTCGTTACATCTCTGTTGGCTCAAAAAGCGCCATAACCGCTATCTCGCCCTGATTGGGCTGTCGCTGGCCTTGGCAACTTTTACCGCCATTGAGGGAATTATCCTTTATTTTCTGTTTCTGCTGTTTTTTGTAGGCTTGTTTGTTTTCCGCAACATGTCGCTTGCCCCCGCCGTAAAAATATCCCGTTGGTTTGCCTTGGGCGTAACGGTTTTCTGGTTTTTAAATCCGCCTTATGAAGGTTGGATGTTCCCTGACAACGGACGCCTCTCCGTTTTATATGTCGCCGTATCCTGGTTGATATTTGCCGTTTTATACGGATTGGAGCGCGGCCGCCTGCACACCCGCGCCTTAAAAATCTGGAGTCTGGTCTGCGCCGCTTTCGGCACACTTTTGATACTGCTCGTCTGCTTTGGAACGGAAATTTTTCATTTTCCGCTGGATGAAGAAATAAGAAAAGTCTGGAGCGCCCGTATTGCGGAAATGCGCCCGCTCTGGAAACAAAGTTGGGACTTGATACTGGCCATCTATGCGTTTCCGTTGGTTTCGCTGGCAATAAGCGTTTCCCTGCTGCGTTTCAAACCCTATCGCCGCATAATGCTGCTCAACCTCTGCCTCGGCGTGCCGCTTTTCATCTTAAACCTCCTGGCTCTGCGCTTTGCCAATTACCAATGCCTGTACACGGTTCTGCCCTGGGTATGCCTTTTGGAACACATCTATCGCCAAAGCGATTTCGCCCGCCGCCGGAGCGGAGATTTCCCCGTATCGGTCTGGGCAATCGGGCTGGGCGTGATGATTTTCCAGCAGTTTGCCTTCCTTCCTTATAACCTTATCGCCTCAACCGAAATCCCGATAGCAAGATTTTCGCCGGTTTTATGCCAAAATGTCCGCGACATCGGCGGCACACTGGTTACCGACAATTTTCAAAGTCCGAAATTCGTCTGGCTCTGCGGCGTTAATACCGTCGGCACGCCTTACCACCGCAACCGTGAAGGGCTGGTAGACAATCACCGCCTTCTCCAAAGCACGGATGATAAGAGCGCCGTTCCGCTGTTGCTCCGCCATCAGGTAACCCAGATACTGCTTTTTAGCAACCTTGACCGCTATTATGATTTATCCCCGGCCAACCGCGACAAACTGTATTACCGGTTGCTGAAACGGGAAAACATCCCCTCCTGGCTGGAGGAAATCCCGTCCGATGTTTCCGTTGCCCGCCACTACCGCGTCCGGCTGTAGCCGCCGCAAAAACATGTGGATTTTCGTCGCTTATGCTTGAATCATCGGCAAAAATCCGCTATAATAAACAACAAGTTTTGTATCTCGGAGGTTATTATGTTGCGCCATCACTCTTTGCTCTCCTGCTCCTATGTAACGCTGGCTCTGCTGGCTGTCTCCGCCATACCGTCCGCGGCAATGGATGATTTGGCCTTGGATACGGGAGCGGAAATGATATCGCTGGATTCTCTGCCCGAAGCCCTGCCGGATTTGGCTGAAGAAATCGCCGCCCCGACCGAAACAGCCGCAGAACAGCCGCCGGCGCCTGAGGTTTTGCCCGCTCCCGAACCCGCGCCTCAGGAAGCAACCGCTCCGCTAACACAACCTGCCCCGACGGCTCAAACCGCGCCTGCCCAACCGGCCGCCGCGAAACAGCCGCGCCGGATAATATCCTCCGGCAATCTGCTGGACAAGGTTCGCAAAGGCAAAAGTTTCACCACGGAAGAAATGGAAGCCTGGATAGCCCAAACGCCGGATTTGAACATGTGCTTTGATAACGGGCGCACCATGCTCCTCTATGTCGTTTCCTATTCCCCCAATCTGGAAGCCCTGCGCCTGTTGATGGAATACGGCGCCGACGTGCAGACCCATTGTTTCCCGCGTTATGAAGCGCTGTTTATCGCCGCCATCAACAACCCGTCCGCCGATGTTATTGAATTGCTGATAAACAACGGCGCCAACCTGGTGGAAAAAGACCATGAAGACAACACCGCGCTTATGCTTGCCGCCACCTTCAATAAAAATTCCAAAGTCATTGACAAATTGCTTGAATACGGCCTGCGCGTCAACGCTCGCAACAAATTCGGCTTTGATTCGCTGATGCTCGCCGCGTATGAAAACGGCACGCTCCCCGTTTTGCAATCCCTTTTGGATAACGAGGCGGAAGTAAACGGCACCGACAATGAAGGACACACCGCGTTGATGGCCGCCGCCGTCCGCGGCAATGATGACGTTATGCAATACCTGATTCGCCGCGGCGCCAATTTCAAAGCCGTCGACAAGAACGGCCTGAGCGTGCTGGATTATTATAACAAACGCCGCTATCTTGAAACGCTCGGCTTTAAGATTAACCAGTTCTCCACCCCGTCCGAGCGCTTAAAAGCCGAATTTGATTTTATCGCCAAAAACCATCACAATTTTAACGTTGCCCTGAAAGAAGGCATCTATGCCGAAAACCCGGACGCCGCCGTTGCCGACGCCATCGCCAATCTGGCGGATATTGACGTCTTAAACGAAAACGGTTGCACCACGTTCTTAAACGCCGCCCTGAACAACAATTCGTTAAGCGTGTTGGAAAAGCTGATAAACGCCAAAGCCGATGTCAGCGCCGATTGCCTGGACGGCAAAACGGCTCTGATGTTTATCTCTGCCCAGGCGGACGAAACCCACATTCCGTCATTGCAGATAGAAAAAGCCAAATTGCTCCTTTCTTCCGGTGCGGAAGTCAACCAAACCGATGACGTCGGCAATACCGCATTGATGTATGCCCTGGCCAACCGCGCCGACATCAATTATATTCTGACGCTGCTTGAAGCCGGTGCCGACATCAACGTCGCCAACAATCTCGGCGAAACGCCGTTCTGGACGGCCGTCCGCCAAAATCTTCCGGTTGAAACCGTCAAGCTCCTGATAGAATACGGCGCGGACGTCAATTGGAAAGACCGCCGCAACGAAACGCCGTTATGGTATTTGCTGCGCACCGGCGGCGACGAGGTAATTATCCGCACGCTGTTGCGCGGCGGCGCCAATACGGATATCCCGAACGCTGCCGGCGATATTCCCCTGTGGTATGTCCTGAATAAAGGCGGCTCAGATATGATTATTGAAAATATTATCCTGGCGCAAAAAGATTTGAACATCAAAAACGAACACGGCGACACGCCGTTGCTATATGCGCTGAAAAACAACTTTCCGCCCAAATTCGTCCAACTGCTGTTAAGCCGCGGCGCCGACCCGCAGATTCGCGACAGCGAAGGCAACAACGCCTACGACATTTTGCGCAACAGCCAGTTCTTTGACGCCGCCGTGCAGAAACGCACCCGCGAACGCGTCTTAAACGATTGGGAATAATCGCCTCAGCCTTCGCGCACCATGGAAAGCACTTCGCCGGCCAGCATAATCCCCATCGCCGCCGGCACCATCGGCAGCGACCCGAGAACATTGTTGCCGTTTGCGTCTTTACAAATCGCCACCTTCTCCGGCGAATAAACACAACGGACTTTCCGCAGGTCTACTCCTTCGCGCCGTAGCATTTCGCGCATTTTTTTCGCCAACGCACACCCATCGGTCTTATCAAGCGTCGCCGCACGAAGCAGCTCCGGCCTGGTTTTGAGCGCCGCCCCCATTGCCGAAACAAAACGAATATCGTTCCGCGCCAAAAATGCCGCCAACGCACATTTTGCCGGCACATCGTCAATCGCGTCAATCACAAAATCCGGACATTCTTCCAAAATAAAATCAAGCTTATCCGCCTCAATCCGCCGGTCAATCGCCCGCACGTCCGCATCAGGATTGATAGCCAGCGCCCTTTCCCGCGCCGCCTCGCATTTTTTCTGTCCGAGTGTTGCCACGGTTGCTAAAATCTGCCGATTGATATTGCTCGCCTCAAACCGGTCAAAATCCACCGCCCAAATCGTGCCAAAACCGAGTCGCGCCACCATTTCCAACGCATACCCGCCGACCGCCCCGCAACCGATAACCATAACCGACGCCTGCCGCACCCGTGCCATATCCGCCGTGCCAATCAGCGCCGCCGTCCGCAGCATTCTGTCTTCAAATGTCGTTTCCGCCGCCATTTCAGCCCCTCGTTAATTGCCTGTTGCAAAAAAATTCTCGGCATTGCGCACCAACTGCACCGCCAACGCTTCCGGCGCCTCGCCCGCGATTTCCGCCAGCCGCCGCAAATTATCCTGCACCAGTTCGCCGTAATGCACCTCATCAAGCCGAAACGGCGCATCTGTTTCAAACAAAATCCTGTCTTTCGGCATCATCGCCCACATTTCCGCCGCCTTTTCCTGCCTTAAGAACAGCGCGCCCAGCCCGATATAGCCGCCGCATTCATTGATAAACTTCAGCAATTCGCGATTCTTGGCAAACCCGTGATGCACAAACCGCACTTTTTTCAACGCCGCTTTGTGTTCCGCCAATGCCGCAAAAGCCTTTGCCGCGTGGATAATAACCGGCCGCCCGAAAACTTCCGCCGTTTTGAGTTGCGCCTCAAACAACGCGTGCTGTCCGTCGCTTGGCGGTTCGCGTAGCCCGTCCACGCCGATTTCGCCGACCGCCGCCTGCGGAAATTCCTGCAAATACGCCTCCAGTTCCGCTATCGGCGCCTCCTCGCGCCAATACCACGGGTGCAAACCGAAAGCGCCGCCGAGTTTCGCCGGATAACGCCGCAACAATGCCGCGATTTTAGCAAAATCTTCCCGCACCGCCGCCACCAAAACCAGTCGCTTCGCCTCATCGTTCGCCAAAACCGGCGGTGCATATTCCGCCTTAAAATCTTGCAAATGGATATGTGTATCAATAAACTGCATAAAACAAACCTTTCCGGCGTGCTGTTGCTTTGCCGGTCAAAATTATGCGCAAAGGAGCCGCCTGTTATGGAGTTATATACCACACCCGTTTTGAATATCAACCTAAAAAAGCTTGTCGCCAATTACCGGCTTTTGCAACAGCTGTCCGCTCCGGCCGAACCCGCCGCTGTCGTAAAAGACGATGCGTATGGGCTTGGCGCCGCCGAAATCGCCGCCGCGCTATACGCCGCCGGTTGCCGTCGCTTTTTTGTCGCGCACGGCTCCGAGGGAGCGCTTATCCGCCCGCACGCGCCGGACGCCGCCATCTATGTCTTGCAGGGTATCGGCGCCGATTCGCTGCCTTTTTTCCAAAGCGCCGGACTGACACCGGTTATCTGCTCGCCGGCAATGTTTGCTTTCTGGCAACAGCACCGCATTGAGGGAATCCGCCCCGTTATCCAGGTGGAAACCGGCTTAAACCGCCTGGGCTTTACCATAGCGGAACTGGAAAATTTATCGGCAGAAGAACGGGCGGATTTCTCTTATGTTTTGTCGCACCTGTCCTGCGCCGACGAACAGGCGCATTTTATGAACGCCCGCCAGCTGACGCGGTTTGCGGAAATAAAGCGCCGTTTCTTCCCTGAAACGCCGGCGACTTTATCCGCCTCCGACGGCGTTTTTCTCGGCAATGATTTTCATTTTGACCTGACCCGCCTCGGCGCGGCGATGTATGGCATAAACACCGCCCCTTACCGTGAAAATCAAATGCAGAACATCATAGAGTTGAAAGCCCCGGTATTGCAGGTCAAGCCTCTGCCCAAAGGCGAATTTGTCGGCTATTCCGCCACTTTCCGCGCACCGGCCGATATGCGGATTGCGATTGTTTCCATCGGCTACGGCGACGGTTTGCCGCGTTCGCTCTCCAACCGCGGCAAAGTTATTTTCTACCATCACGGTGCTCCCAGTTTCTGCCCGATACTGGGACGCGTTTCCATGGATAACATCATCTGCGATATTACCAATCTCCCCGAAAATGCGGTTCGCCCCGGTGATTTCGGCTGGCTCATCAATAGCGATTACACCGTTGACGATGTCGCCCGCGACGCCGGCACCATCGCCTATGAGCTGATTTCCAATCTCGGCAAAAATCCGCGTTTCATTAAAGAATATATCCGCTAAGCCGGAAGACGCCTTACTTTTCGGCAAATTCCTTGAGCGCCGCCGCCACTTTAAACACCTGCGACGAATAGTGCGCCCCTTTGATGAGCACCGCATCGCCGTCTTTAAGCTTATCGCATAAAAAATCCGCCACCCCATCTGCCGTCGGGAAAAAATATTGCTCCGTCTCCGCCGGCAGTTGCGCCAGCATATCTTTTGTTTCCGCACACACCCCGACCACAGCGTCAATTTGCGCCGCCGCCAGCGCTTGCCCGACTTCAATATGCGCCTGCCGCGAATAGTCACCAAGCTCCGCCATTTTGCCCAAAACCGCAATCCGCCGCCCTTTAACCGGCAGCTTTGCCAAAGCGTGTATCGCCAGTTTCATTGCCTCCGGCTGCCCGGAATAACTGTCATCTATCAACAAAATATGCCGCCCGCCGATATTAAGCTGATGTCGGCTTCCGCGCCCCTCCGGCGCCGCAAAGCTGTTTATCGCCTCAACCGCCGGTGCCACATCCAAACCAAGCGCCTCAACCGCCGTCAGCACGCACCATGCGTTGTAGCGGCAATGCTCCGCCTCGTCCGCCAGCTGCAATTCCGCCGCCGAATGGTGCGTCTTGCCGAATGGATAAACTTTCGCCGCATATTTTTCCGCCTCCTGCCGCAAAATAGCCGCAAACGCCGTATCCTCGTTATAAATTGCGATGCCGCCCGAACGCAATCCGCCGAAAATCTCCGCTTTGGCGTGGGCGATATTCTCCAGGCTGCCCAAAAATTCAATATGCATCGGATAAACATTGGTAACGATCGCCACATCCGGCTCAATCAGGTGCGTCAGATAATCAATCTCTCCCCGCGCCGACATTCCCGCCTCAATCACCGCGTAGCGCGCGTCCATATCCATATCAAGCAACGAGCGCGGCACCCCGATTTGATTATTAAAATTGCCGCTCGTCGCGTATGTCGGCGCATACCGGGACAATGCCGCTTTCAATTCCTCCTTGGTCGTCGTCTTGCCCGAACTGCCTGTCAGCGCGATAACCGTCCCTTTGAACTGCCGCCGGTTATGCTGTCCGAGTTTACCCAACGCCTCCAACGTGCTGTCCGCCATAATCAGCCTTTCGCTGTCCACACCCGCCACCGGATGTTCGGCAACCGCCAACGGCGCTCCTTTATCCAACACCTCGCGGATAAAATCATGCCCGTCAAATTTTTCCCCTTTAAGCGCGACAAACAGCGTCCGCCCGTCAATTTTACGGCTGTCGGTAGATACTTCGCCGATTTCCGCATCAATAACTTTTCCGTTATAGCCGAGTACGGCGGCAACTTCCGCCGAACTGATTGTTTTCATCGTCAATCCCTTTCCGCAATACCAAATATGCCGCTTAGCATACCACGCCGCATTTATTTTGCAACCGCATATTATATTTTTTTCGGTCAACGCCTGCGCAAAAAAAGAGCTTGATTTTTCCGCCAAATCGGCGTATATAAAACCGTTAGCAACCATAGAGGAGCAAAACCGATGAAATGCCCTTTTTGCGGCGGCACCAACACTCAGGTCAAAGATTCCCGCGACACGATTGATGAAACCGCCATCCGCCGCCGGCGCGAATGTCCGGACTGCGGCGGCCGTTTCACAACCTACGAGCGCGTCCAGCTGCAGGATTTGACCGTGATAAAGAAAAACGGCGAGCGCGTCCCGTTTGACCGGGAAAAGCTTTTGCGCTCCATCAGCCTGGCGGTCAGCAAATGCGGCATCTCCAGCTTTGAGGTGGAACGTTTGGTGGAAGAAATCCGCCGTGAGCTGGAAAACTCCGGCGTCGCCGAAATTTCCTCCAAAAGCATCGGCGAAAAGGTAATGGATAAATTGATAAAAATCAACAAAGTCGCCTACATCCGTTTTGCTTCCGTATACAAAGACTTCAAAGAAGTGCGGGACTTTGAGGAATTTGTCGGCAAAATCAACTCTTAACCCGCAAAAAGGATAGTACGCTAATGGCAAAGTTCGTTTCCGAAAAAATCAGAAAAAAATCCGGCGCCCGCCTGGCCGCCGTGCAGGCCGCCTATATGTCGGCTTTTTCCGGCCTCGGCATTGATGAAGTAATTGAGGATTTCCTAAAAGGCGAAGTCGGCCGCTATGCAATTGAAGAAGACCGTTTAACCGGCGAACATCTGGTTGAATTGGAGGAAATTGACAAGCCGTATTTTGAAAAAATCGTCCGCGGCGTTCATGCCAAAAAGGAAGATTTGGAACGTTCGTTGCGCGGCTATCTCAAAGACGGCGCCGCATACGACCGGATGAACGCCACCATGCAGGCGCTCCTGCTCTGCGCGATGTATGAACTCGCCTACACCGCCGACGTAGACACCAAAGTCATCATTCAGGAATATGTTGATTTGGCGTATGCGTTCTTCACCAAAAACGAACCGAAAATGATAAACGCCCTGCTTGACCAAATTGCCAAAGAAGTCAGACTGTAAAACAAAGAAAAATCAGAGGATAACATGGCCATATTGAAGCTTTACACCTACCCGGATAAAATCCTGCGTCAAAAATGCGAACCCGTTGCCGCGGTAACTGATGACATTCGCCGCCTGATGGACGATATGTTGGAAACAATGTATGCAGACAAAGGCGTCGGGCTGGCGGCGCCGCAAGTCGGCATTGCCAAGCGCATTATCGTTGTGGATGACAAGGTTTCCGAAGACGGCGAACCCGGCCCCAATCCGCGCTTCCTCGTCAATCCGGAAATTATCCGTAAATCCGAAGACACGATATGGTTTAACGAAGGTTGTCTCTCGCTCCCCGGACAATGCGCCGAAGTGGAACGCCACTGCGCCGTTACCGTCAGATATTTGGATTATGACGGCAAAGAGCAGACGCTTGACGCCGAGGAATATCTCGCGGTTATCCTCCAACACGAAACAGACCATCTGGACGGCATATTATACATTGACCGTTTAAGCCGCCTCAAACGCAACATCATCATCAAAAAATTGCAAAAGCAAAGCGGGGAATAACCCCGCCCAGCCATAAAATACTAATTTTACGATTAACCGTAAAATTATTCACAAGACTCAGCAAAAGCAACAAATGCCCCAAGAAACGACAAAAAAAAGACACTCCAAAACACAACCATTGCCACACCGACAATGAAATCAAAAAAGTCATCTTTCCAGTCCGCTGCACTCAGCTGCTGAAGCTTGCCGAGTTCCCCTTGAGCATGTTTATACTCTGCAAAATGCTCATTTGCGGCCTCCAACAATTCAATATCGCTATTAAAAGCACTTATTGCTGCTGATAAGCTCTCTTCGTCACCCGATGGATTTTCCATCATTGCACGCAAATAAGCTGCTCTTGAATTCTCAAGACGCGCCTTGCAGTGTCCATAAACCGCAGGTTCTTTCATATCGGCATCAGAAAAGCCATTCGCCGTTAACACCTTGACACAAGCTTGATGTGCAGACGTATATTCTGCCTGACTCTTCTCTACCCTTGATTGCGCACCTGCTAACTTCCATCGCATAAACCAGCATTCTGTTTTTGATAAACCTGTCAATTCACGCCAGGCTTTATCGCGCACACGTATCTGCTCATCTGCATCGGATTGCTGATTAAACCAATAAACGCCGCCCGCGATCAGGCCAATCACGATAACAACCAGAACACTCCAAAAACGCAGCCAACCATGCGACCGCCTTTTCGGAATTTTTACGCTGTTGAGTTTTGTCATAATCTCATCAAACAACGATGAAATCCGACTTTTCTGTTCATCGCCTGCATACGGAACAACGCCGTTTTCTTTTCGGATAATATCAGACTTTTGCCGACATTTCTCCAATTCCATAGATTTTTCCATATAATTAAGTATTTAGATGATAAAATAATAATTTCACATAACTTTAAAACTCTCTCCGCCAATGTAATCAAAACTCCATTATTTGTCAATAGATTTATGTAAATTTCTTTTAATTTTCCGCAACACGCCCATTTTTACCATTTATTACATCTTTTGCAAACCATCATCAACAATCATCTAACCGACAAGCACCGCTCACCGGTGCTTACCAATCAGGGCATTGCCCAAACACACCAAACACCCTATCCCTCCATATATCGTATCGCTGCCATTGCACCACAAACAATTACAGCCCCAAATAACTGTTTACATTTTTCAAAGTTTAAGATATAAGCATAACATACAAACAGACTATTATGTTTTATCCGTTAAATATTATTGGTTATGACAAAATTTATCATTGATTTATTCAGAAAATTCCCGGTTTGCACCGGCTTGTTGTTGTTTCTGATAATTTTGCATTTATCCGGTGTCAAAAACTTGCAAACGCCGATAATGGCAATTCAGAAAGAGTTACGCCTGCTCCTTTTTCTCTATTGTTTCGTAATGGCGCTTTTTATGCTGTTTATATTGCCTAAAATAGAGCCGAAAAAAAGGGAAAAACGCACTTGGCAGGTTGTCGTTACAAACGTTCTGGCTTTATCCGTTATTGCCAAAACATTCATTGCGTAAAAGCATCCCCCGCAACAATGAACTGCCCCCCCGAAAGTTGGACAGTTCACAAAAACATTGCGGGGCTTTTTATTATCAAAACGCCTTTACGCCATGCTTCTTCTCTCCCTCACCCGCCTCGTTCATCTTTACCATAAAAGACGTCCGCACAAAAAAACTCTTGCATTTGTCTAAAATACATATTATAAGTACCTTGAGTTAAATAACAATTATGTCTAATTAAATTAAAAATAAACAATTATGAAAACAACAAAAATTACAGAAGAAATGTTCAACCAGCCCAATGCCGGCGAAGTTATCCTGAACATGGTCAGAAAAGGCGCACTGATTGAGCCTAAAAGCCAGCTCAAAATATTTGATTTGGAGAACTGGAAAGAAATTTTGGTGCTATACGTCAATCGCCATCAATGGATCAGCGAACATACCGAAGCCAAAATTTTTGAGTTGGAGAACTGGAAAGAAATCCTGATGCTATACATTAAAGCCGACGGTCATCTTTCCACTGATAGCGAATTCAAAATCCTTAAGCAGGACAACGCTGCGGAAATGTTATGGGAATATATCAAGCACTGGCCACTCAGCAATGAAGCCGAGCCTGAAATTTTCAATCTCCCGCCGGATGATAAAATGAACATTCTGCGAAAGTATTTCAGTCTCCATTCGCTCTCCCCCGAAGCCGAACTGAAAATATTTGAACAGGATAATTGGAAAGAGATTATACAGGCATACATCAAAGCCGGACATTTACTCTCTCCCGAAACTCAATTCAAAATCTTTGAGTTAGAAAACGCCGCGGAAATTCTGCTGGAGCTTGCCGGACAAAACTGCTGGTTTACCGAAAAAGCCCAACTCAAAATCTTTGAATTGGAAAACGCCGCGGAAATTCTGCAAGAATATCGCAAAAGCTATAAGCTCTGCTCCGAAGCCCAAAAGCGCTATGACGAGCTGATGGCAAAATCGGCAAAAGACTAAAACACATTTCTTACTTCTAAAAACTAAAAGCGGCGATTCCCCAACGGAATCCCGCTTTTTATGCGCCATCCGCTCCAAAGAGTTTTTTACCACTGCCCTATACTACCCCAAGTTTATCAAGCAGCAAAATTGGAGCAACATACTGTGTCTATTGCATTGTCTTTTCCGCAATAGATATAGTTAATTCCGCCTCTGCCTTCAAAACTGTCAGCTCCTGTTCCTCCTTTTAACGTATCTCGATTGCTATTTCCACCAATCAAAATATCATGTCCTGTTCCTCCATACAGTTCATTATTCCCTTCACCACCGGCTAAATAATCATTGCCGGCGTCGCCATGAAGTTCATTATGACCATCTCCTCCATATATCGTATCGCTGTCATTGCCGCCATGAACGATATCTGTTCCGTCTCCGCCTTTATATTCATCACTGCCGCCATTTAAGTTTATTGTATTTTTATCTTCCGCAACATCTTCTTTTTGCCCGCCGTTTACAACGTCGCGTCCGGCGCCGCCGTCAAAACTATCGCTGCCTTTGCCCAAATATACCCAATTTAAATCCGAAGATGTGCTGCCGCTCATCTTCACTTCATCATTGCC
>CALXYD010000002.1 GCA_944392865.1 uncultured Alphaproteobacteria bacterium | reverse complement strand
TTTACAGAGTAACAAGTGCCAATATCACGCAAAAATTCAAGATAGTTGATGTCCTTGAACCAGTCATAGTTGTCAACCATTAACGCATCGTTTTTGCCATCGCCAAACCGTAAAAATTTCATAAACGATTTCTTTAATCCCTCAACATTATGGGCTAAAGTTTCTTCGCTTAAAAACGGGCGCAATTTGTCTTTGCCCGACGGATCGCCGATGCGTGCCGTAGCGCCGCCCACCAAAGTCAAAGGCTTGTGTCCGCATTTTTGAAACCATCGTAACATCATCAACGGGACAATATGCCCGACGTGTAAACTGTCGCCTGTCGGGTCTGAGCCTAAATAGCCGACAGCCGGTATTCCTTTTTTTTCGCAATCAGCCAGATAGGTATCAAAGCCTTCTTCGTTTGTGCATTGGTTATAAAAACCGCGTTCGTGCATAATATGCAAAAATTCTGATTTAAAACTCGTCATTTTTTCTTCCTAATTACTAAATTTTAAGGCATATTAACATATTATTCCTGTAATGCAATCATAAAGAGGTCTTTTTTAGATGATTATAAAGGGGTTGAACTGTTTGGGACTGATGGGGACGTCTACTTTCGGCGGCGTTGAGTTGTCCTTAATTAGAACAGACGGCCTTGATATTATTGAACGGAAAAAAGCTTATGTCGTCCCCTACCCTGAAGCTATGAAAGAACAAATAAATGCCGTTTACGGCTTACAGAGAAACACGCCTGAAAATGAAGAAAAATTACAGGCAGTTGATAAAGATGTTTCTGACTTTTATGTTCGCCTTATCAATGAATTTAAGGGTGAATGCGATGAGGCTATTGATTTAGTCGGCATAGACGGTCTTACAATTATGCATAATCCTAATATACCCTACACCTATCAATTGGGAAACGGCCGATATATCGCGGCGCAGACCGGTATTAAAACGGTTACGCATTTTAGGAACGCGGATATATGCAGCGGCGGACAAGGAACGCCGATTTCTTCAAGTTATTTTTGTGCTGCCGGTATTGACGAGATTAAACCGATTGTTTTTGTTAATATAAGCGGCAAATCAAGCCTTACATGGATTGGTTCGTTTGGCGAATTTGTCGGCTTTGATTGTGGCCCAGGCGATAATTTTATCAATAACTGGACAGCAAAACACGCTAATATGGATAATGATTATAACGGTCGATTGGCTATTATGGGAAAGGTACATGAGAAAATTGTCAATTCGCTAATGCACCATAAGTTTTTTGCAAAATTTCCGCCTAAGGCAGCTTATACCGGTATTTTTTCGGATAAGGCCGAACATTTAGAAGGATTGTCGTTGGAAGACGGCGCTGCAACGGCTACAGCCTTTGTTGCTGAGGCTATTTGTTATTCCATTTGTCTTTATCTGCCGGAATTGCCCAAGAAAGTCGTTATTTGCGGCAAAGGTGCCGGGAATCCCACTTTAGTCCGCTTTATCAGGCTCCGGTTGCCCAGTATTGAAGTTGTAACAAGCAAAGAAGCAGGCATTCCCATTGATACGGTTAATGCGGAAATCAGCGCTTTTTTGAGCGCTCGCACGATTTATTCATTACCGATGACTTTTCCATCGACAACCGGCGTCAGCCAACCTATTCCCGGAGGTGAAATATATGAGGCAAACTAAGAAAAAAAATACAGAAGCTACCATTTGTATAGAACATATCTCCAAAAGATATGGTTCTACGCTTGCTGTTGATGATATTTCTTTTAATACTCACTGTGGAGAAATTATTGCCCTGCTTGGCCCGAACGGTGCCGGTAAATCAACGTTAATGAATATGATTTCCGGTTTTTTATCGCCATCTGATGGCGTTATCATGGTAAACGGCAAAGATGTCGCAAAAGAAACTATCTCCATAAAAAAAGATATTGGTTTCTTACCCGAGGGCGCACCAATGTATGCTGATATGAGCGTCAAGTTGTTTTTGAAATATATGATAGAATTAAAATACAATCTTGAAGAAACAGAAACCCAATCTAAACAGCAAATCCGCGATATTTATCAAAAAGAATTTTCCACTATTGTAGAATTGGCAAAGATAGGAGATGTCCTTGAGCAGAGAATTGACACCCTATCCAAAGGATATTTGCGTCGTGTCGGCTTTGCGCAGAGTATTATCGGCAATCCCCCTATTTTACTTTTAGATGAACCGACCGACGGATTAGACCCTAATCAGAAAGACCATATCCGTAGACTGATAAAAAATATGGGAAAAGACAAAACCATCGTTATTTCCACACATCTTCTTGATGAAGCAGAAACACTTGCGTCGCGCATTATTTTAATCAATAGGGGAAAAATTGTTGCCGATGGGTCGCTTGCTGAAATTCTGAAAAAAGCAAAAGTTTCTTCTATTGATGCGGCGTTTCGCACTTTAACATTGTCCGGGGAGAAAATTGATGAATAGTATAAAAACCGTTATCAAATACGAACTTATCCGGTATTTTTTATCTCCGTTGGCTTACGTTTATTTGGTCAGTTTTTTGTTGTTAAGCGGTTCGTGTGCTATTTATTTCGGACATTTCTTTATGGACGGCAACGCTGTTCTTTGGGGATTGTTTGATTATCAACCCTGGATTTATCTTTTGTTTATTCCAGGAATCGCCATGCGTAGCTGGGCTGAGGAATTCCGCTCTAAAAGTATCGTACAAATTTTGACCGTTCCCGTTTCTATTACGTCTTTGGTTTGGGGGAAATTTTTTGCGGCGTGGCTTTTCGCCGGAATAGCTATTATGCTGACTTTTCCTTTTTGGATTACGGTTAATATTTTAGGGAATCCGGATAATACGGTTATTCTAGTCAGTTATATCGGCTGTTTTATTCTCGCCGGAGCAGTGCTTGCTATTTCGCAAACAATGTCTGCGCTTACAAAAAATTCGGTTGTTGCCTTGGTCTTAGCGGTTTTTGTAAATCTGTTGTTTTTTTGGAGCGGTTTTGATTATGTTCTCTTTTGGGCAAGAGAGCTGTTCAGTGATGTTATTGTTGATACAATTATTTCATTCAGTTTTTTAACGCATTTTGCTTCTTTGAGCCGCGGATTGGTTGAGTTGCGTGATTTGGTCTTTTTTGGTTCCTTAATTGTCTTTTTTAATTTATTGACGATTATAATTGTCAGCCTCAAAACCAAAGGTTCTTCAGGGTTAATATCTTCCTCTAATAAAGCACATTGCACGGCTGTTGTTGTTTTATTATTTATTGGATTTTTCGGACTTAACATCATCGCTAATAATGTCTTGCGGCAAATCAGCTATGATTTTACAGCAGAAAAATATCTGAGCCTTACTAAAAATACCAAAGATATTTTAAGAAAATTGGAACGCCCGATTGTGGCCAAGCTTTATTATTCTCCGATTTTGGAACAGCGAAATCCCGAAGTCAGGCAAATTTTTGAACGTATAAAATTGTTGTTGAAACAATATAAAACATACGCGAACGGCAAATTTGACTATAAGATTTATAATCCTAAATTTTTGGATAAAGATGAAGACAGGGCTATTGCAGACGGTTTGCAACCTATCCCCTTAATTGACATCAACCAAAACGCTTTATTCGGTTTGAGCCTTTCAGATAATCTTACGAACAAAGCTGTTATTCCTTTTTTCTCGATTGAGCGACTACCTTACCTTGAACAGGATATTACCACCAATATCTACAAAATGCATCATAAGAAAAAACGGCTCGGATTATATAGCAATCTGCCGCTTAAGGGCGGAATCAGGCAAGACGACGTGCCTCTTAACCGTTGGGAAATTTTAAATGATATTGAAGCTCTCTATGATGTTACATACATAGAAAAGCCGGAAGACCTAGACCAAGTTTTTGATGTGTTTATGCTGGTTCATCCCTACGGACTAAGCGATGAGATTGTTGAAAAAATCAAAAAGCAACAAAAAGTTCTTTTGTTAATGGATGTTGCTGATGACGCGTCGCGACTTTACTCTCCTTATGGCGGACAATATATCACATCTGATATAGGAAAATTGTCTGAGTATTGGGGACTTCAGCTTTATGATATTGGCGTAGCTGCCGATTTTGATAATTCAATCACTGTTGATGATACCGTCAATTATAGAACAAACCCCTCTTTTACGCAAGATTTGTTGCAATTCAGGATTTCACGCAGCGACTTTAATCCTAATCACAGAATTACTTATAAGCTCAATGATATTTTGTTTTCCTCGGCTACGATGGTTATGCCTTTAGAAAATGCAAACGTTCTTTATTTTCCGCTTATAAAAACCAGTTCTAATTCTGCTTTGATGAATGTATTATTGGCTAAAAAAAGCGCCAGCCCAAGAGAAGTTCTGGCGCAATTTATGCCACAGAATGAGGTTATTGTTTTGGCAGCAGAATTTCTGAGCAATGACCCTAAAAAGCCATTTGATGTTATCGCTGTCGGGGATACAGATTTTATTTATGATGCCTTTTGGACGAAGAAGGCGCAATTCTTAGACCAGTCTTATCAAATTCCGATTTTTGACAGTGCTAATTTTATTATGAATGCTTTAGACTATCTGTCTGAAAATGATGATTTAATCAGCCTACGCAGCAAAAATGCCCTTCGGCGTCCCTTGTATAAAGTGGAAAATATGCGTCGACTTAATCTGTATAGATATAAGCTGAAAGAGAATGATATTTTTAATGCTATTAACGGGGCAAAACAAGGTCTTGTTGAAATTATAGCAAAGAAAAATTTTGAGGAAAGAGAAACTTTTAATTCTGATGAGCTGGCAATTATCGGTAATATCCGTTCCGAAATGAGCAAACTCCGGCAACAGCTCAGCGATTTGAAATTAAATGCGCATAATGATATTAAGAATTTGGAAGTACAAGTTAAATTCTTCAATATTTATTTTATATCTTTGATTGTTGTTTTGGTTGTCATAGCCGTATTTTTACGCAGGAAACATTTTTCGCTGCAATTTATTAAAGATATTTTTGTTTTTGACAGGCAAACCTTAAAATTGTTGCTTTGGGTGTTGGCTATTTCATCCGTAGCAGCGTTTAGCGTTTATATGGAAAACAAAAACACAATTTCCGAGTATGAAGGGCGTCGTGTTTTTGAAAATTTTGATAAGAAAATAAATGATATTTCCTATATCACGCTGCAAGGTAGTACGCAAACACTTTCACTAAAAAAAGAAAACGGTATCTGGATTTTATCCGACACTCCTGAAATTCCCGTTTATCAAGAAAGGATACGAAGCTTTTTAGTTGCTCTGAACAATATGGCTTATTATGAGAAGAAATCCGATAAATTGGCGGATATGAAGTATTTTGGATTTTCGCCATTAGCGAATAAAAATTCTCCGATGATTGAAGTGATTCTTTCTGATGATAAAAACAAACCGATAGAAAAATTTGACATTGGTTGGTATGATATAGACATCGGGCGTGGGTCAAAGGCAGCTTATATCCGTAAAAACAATCAATTCCAGGTTTGGATGGTTGAAGCTGATTTTTATGATTTATCTTTGGATAAAGATAATTGGACATACAGCAATTTATGGAATTTACGCTACGGACGGCTTATCAGTTATAATGAAATAAAAGATGACAACAAAGTTATGAATCTGGTAAAAATTTTGCTTAATACATCCTACACAACAGTAAAAGAGGACATAAAAGGAGAAATTTTATCCGAACTTAAGCTTGATGTTGAGAATAATAACTCGGTAACATTGATTTTTTATAAAACAGACGATAACAAATATTTCGTAAAATATGATTTCCTAAAACTTCCAAACGGAAAGCATATTGAGTTTTTTGAGAAATATGTAAGAGGAAAGTACCTTGAGATTTCTGAAGCGACATGGGAGAAAATAAAAGATGGCATCGCCGGAGAATTATAATTATTTAAAGAAGTCCGCAGCGGCGGCGGGTGTTTTTTTAGCTGTTTTTTTGATAATTTTAAAGTTTATTGCTTTCCTAAAGACGGATTCGCTGGCTATTTTCTCGTCTTTGGCCGATAGCGTTACGGATTTGCTCGCTTCTATGATTTCTTTTATTGCCGTCTACTTTTCAACCAAGCCTGCCTCACGCAGCCATCGTTACGGATACGGAAAATCCGAAGCATTGAGTGCGTTTTTACAGGCGGTTTTTGTCGGCGCTTCCGGTTTTTTTGTTATTATAGATGGAATTAAACGCCTTATTCATCCTATTCAGATAGAGCAAACGGGGATGGGTATAGCGGTTATGCTATTCAGCATTTTTGCAACGTTTTTGTTGGTAATTTATCAAACATACGTTGCACGCAAAACGCAATCTTTGGCCATAAAAGCAGATACAGCGCATTATACCGTTGATTTTTTAACAAATTCTATGGTTATTGTTTCGCTTATTCTAGTTCACTTTTTCGGTTTTATTTATTTTGATGTGATTGCGGCATTGTTTATTTCTGCATATCTTTTATATAATGCCTATACGCTGGCGGCCGAATCCGTTGAACAAATTACCGATAAAGAACTTTCTCCGAAAATCCGTAAAAAGATTTCAGATATTGTTTACAGCTGTGATAAAATCAAAGGAATGCATGACCTTAGAACAAGAAGTTTAGGCGATGTTTATTATTTTGAGCTTCATTTGGAACTAGATGGCGAGATTACCTTAAACGAGGCTCATAAACTAACAGAAGAAGTAGAACAAAAAATTGCCGAAGTTTATCCCGGGTGTCAAATTCTTATCCATCAAGACCCTTACGGAATACACGAAGACCGTTTGGATCATCAAATTGAAGGATCTTGCCGGCTGTAATCAGCTTTTGTTTTTATCTTTTTCTTTTTTGGATTTCAGTTGACCGCAGGCAGCAAGAATATCTTGTCCGCGGGCTACTCTCACCGGTGCGGCGAATCCGGCTTTATCCAAGGTTTTGGAAAATTCTTCTATTGTTTTTTTGTCGCTCGGTTCAAAGGCGCATCCAGGCCACGGATTAAACGGAATAAGATTAAACAAGGCTCTTAGTTTATATTTTTTCAATAGATTGATTAGTTCCCGGGCGTTTTCCTGACTATCGTTAATACCTTTTAATAAAAGATATTCAAAGGTAATATAACGGCTGTGGTCTCCTTTTTGATATTCAGCACAGGCTTTCATTATTTCTTCAATGGAAAACTTGTCATTTATCGGCATTATTTGCGAGCGGATGTAATTATTCGGAGCGTGTAACGATACGGCCAGACGGACTCCGGTTCTTTGCATCGCCTCTACTATGCGTGGCGCTATACCGGAAGTTGACATTGTTATCCGCCGACGGGAAATACCTATACCTTCACAATCGGTCAAAATATTTAGGGCTTTTGTGACATTTTCTAAATTATTTAGCGGTTCACCCATTCCCATTACGACGATATTTGATAAATATCTGGTTTCATCCGTCGGACTTGGCCATTCATTGTAAGCATCCCGGGCAACCATAAATTGTCCGACAATTTCGCCTACAGTTAAATTACGCGTAAATTTCTGGCTCCCCGTATGGCAAAATTTGCACCCCATCGCACAACCAACCTGGGTTGAAATACATACGGCACCGCGGTCTTTTTCGGGTATGTAAACCATTTCCACCCGTTCTTTATCAGCAAATTCCAATAACCATTTATGCGTTTTATCAACGGATATTTGTTCGGCGACTATCTTTGGGCGGCTGATTGTATAATTTTCTTGCAAAAATTGGCGAAATGGCAGCGAAAGATTGCTCATTTTTTCAAAATCTGTTTCACCGCGGAAGTATATCCATTGCCATAATTGCTTGGCACGAAATTTTTTTTCGCCGATTGCAATTATTTCATTTTCCAATTCTTCTTTGGTTAGATTTGTCAGCTCTTTTTTTTCCGTCATTTCTTGTTTTCTCTTAATTATTTGCATTTAGCGCTAATTGCCCTATAAGCATTTGTAAAACCGGCCAACGAATATGTGTCTTTGGTTTTTGTGCCACGCGAAGAGGTTCCTTCTACAATCATTCTTTGCCCTCTTTTCATTGCATCAACGAGTTTCTTATCCGTTTTGGCATCAGGTGTCCAAGCATTGTCTCCGCTGGTAAAAAGGTTGTGGAATGTGGTTGTTCCGATTTTTACCGTCACATTTGAGTTTTTTTTGTAATCATATCCGGCAACAAAATTTACAACATTATAAGTTTTATCTGCCGGACGATGGGTTACAACCGCATATATGTCCCCACGCTTTTTATAATTCCCTTCATCTTTTTTGGGAGTTGAAGCCATATAACAAACCGTATTTTTCCCCTCTTTATAGGAATATGCCGTCCAATCGCCGTATACACCCAGCTCCGTCGGCAAACTGTTTGCTTTTACTTGAAAAGAAGCTAGTACCATTGCGCATAAAATTACATACTTTTTCATGAGATTATTTCCTATCAAAATTAGCTTTTGTTATACTATAATTAACATATTTATAATAAACGATTAACGTTTTCTGTAAATCTTTTAAAAAGGATATCCGATGTTTCATCCTGAATATATTGCTCCGCAAAAACTTATAACTAATAATGATATATTACAGTTGTTCCAAATGGTTGAAAAACATGGCGGTGTTTTGCGTTTTGTCGGCGGCGCCGTCAGAGATGCCATTGCCGGATTTAATCGCCAAGATATTGATCTGGTAACCGATATGTCGCCAGCTGAATTTTCGGATATGTGCATGGATGAGGGAATCCGTTGTGTTCCAATCGGAATTCAATTTTTTACCACCGGCGTTTTAATAAATAACAGCTTTTTTAAGGTTACTTCTTTGTGTTCCGAAGAAGATACCGGCAAGGACGAGTGGAAAAGCGATGCCGCTAAACGAGATTTAACTATCAATGCAGTTTACGCAGATGAAAAAGGTAACGTGTTTGATTATTTTAACGGCATAAAAGATTTGGAAAAAGGCGTTATTAAATTTATAGGGCTTCCCCAAGAAACCATTGAACGTGATTATATCCGTATTATGCGTTTTTTCCGTTTTTGTGCCATTTTCGGCCGACAAATAGATAAAAAGTCATTAAAAGCCTGCATTGACAACAAAGAGTTGCTTAGACATGTTTCAACTGAAAAAATTAAAGACGAGCTGTTTAAAATAATTATGGCACCTTACGCCGTTGATACGCTTAAATTGATTTTTGACAACGGAATTTTAGATTTTTTGGTTGCCGCTCCTTCATCATTAAATAATCTTGATAAGTTAATTAAACTTGTTCAAAAACTCAACATTCAGAAAAGTATCATTCGCAGAATTTATGTTCTTTTTGCTCCCGATAGTAAAAGAGCCGGCAGACTTGCGGATATTTTTAAGTTAAATAAGCAAGAAAAAAATACGTTGCTTGAATTAACAAGAGCTCGTTTATCCTTACACAATTTTAAAGACAGCGTTTCTATAAATAAATCTTTATTTCGCTATGGCAAGGATGTCTGCTGTGATAAATGGTTAAGCTTAAATTTGGATAATCCTGATATTGTTTCTATAAAGAATGTTTTAAATACACTGTATAAGATTAACATTCCAGAATTTCCGCTTAATGGGAAAAAACTTATTTCTTTGGGAGCAGAACCCAAAATGATTGGTTTTTATATGGATATATTAAAAAAGTATTGGTATGAGCAAGGTTGTTGCTTATCTGAGCAAGAACTCATAAACAAATATAAAGAATTCTTTTAAATACATTGTTAAAGCAGAAAATATTCTTGTAAAATCAATAGTTTGAACATCTCGCCGTTTTTTAGCCTTTCTGGTGGTTATTTTTTCTAATTTTATATAAATATACCGCAGAACGATAAATATCGCTCTACGGTTAAATTATCGTCTTTATCTTGCTTATTAAAGAATTTTATTTACTGCGCTCTATGAAAGAGTTTCTTGCTTATTTTTTTCAAGCAAAGATAAGATTTGTTCCAATTCGGCCGGACTTTTATATTCTATAGTAACCTTGCCTTTATTTTCATCTCCGCTATTTATTTTTACTTTTAAACCAATACTTTTTGTAAGTCCTTTTTCCAATTCTTTAAGGCTGGGATCTTTTTTCATGTTTTTTCTTATCTGATTTATTGCCTGATTTTTTATATTATTAACCAGTTCTTCGGTTTGCCTAACGTTTAACCCCCGCGCAATAATTTTTTGAGCAATCTCTTCGGAATTATCCAAACCGACTAGCGCACGGGCGTGTCCGGCGCTAAGAGTGTTATTTTTTATCATTTCTTGAATACTCGCGGGAAGGCTTAATAATCTCAAGGCATTAGTTATATAACTTCTCGATTTTCCGACTATTTCAGAAACGGCTTCATGTGTATGCGAGAATTCGGTAATTAACCGATTAAAGCCTTCAGCTTCTTCTATGGCTGATAAATTTTCACGAAGTAAGTTTTCAACAAGAGCTACTTCTAAAATTTCTTGATTGTTCAAATCTTTTTCAATGACTGGAACTTCGGCTATTCCTGCAAGTTTTGAAGCTCTCCACCGTCTTTCGCCTGCTATTATTTCGTATTTTCCACTATCTCTCGGGCGGACTATAAGCGGCTGTAACACACCCTTTTCTTTAATTGATTTAACCAAAGCATCTAAAGCTTCCGGGTTAAAATCTTTACGTGGTTGGTATTGGCTTGGTTCCAAATCATTAACACTTATTTTTTTTATACCATCAGAGAGAGATTCGCCGGCACTAATGTTATCTAAATTAAAATTCAGGTCGTCATCTCCAAGTAGCGCTTCCAAACCTCTACCTAAACCATGTTTTTTATTTACCGACATTTTATAACTCCTTTTCTCTCTTTAAGACTTCTTTTGCCAGATTTAAATATGCTTTTGCACCAGTGCTTTTAAAATCATAAATCAAGACAGGCTGGCCGTGTGAAGGTGCTTCAGAAATTCTGACACTTCTCGGAATAACCGTTTTATAAACTTTTTGCCCAAAATATTTTCGGACGTCCGTTTCTACCATCTGGCTTAAATTATTCCTTTTATCAAACATTGTCAGCACAATACCTTGCAGGTCTAATTTTGAGTTAAAATTTTTCTTTATTATGTTAATATTTTTTATTAAGTCTGTCAGACCCTCTAATGCTAAAAATTCGCTTTGCAGAGGAACGATAACCGAATCTGATGATACTAATGCGTTTATAGTGATTAGATTTAACGATGGCGGACAATCAATTAGAATATAGTCATATTTTCCATTTAAGGCAGTTAAAGCATTTTTTAAGACATATTCCCTTTTATTGACATCAATTAACTCTATTTCGGCGGCAGCCAATGCCGGCGCGGATGGTAATATATCAAATTTTTTGATATCAGTTTTTATAATTGCTTCTTCTACTTTGCAATTATTTATCATTACATCATAAGTTGAAAATAAGCATTTATTTTTGTTGATGCCTAATGATGTTGTCGCATTTCCCTGCGGATCCATATCCAATATTAAAACACGCTTACCAACAGCCGCCATTGCGGTTGCAATGTTTACGGCTGTCGTTGTTTTACCGACTCCCCCTTTGCGGTTTGCAATTGATATAATTTTAACCATTAAATTTCATCTCCCAATTTATTTATATATAGTATTTTTCCCTTTTCATCTGTTTGGCTGGATATGGCTGTAAATTCAAAATTTCTAAGTTGAAGAGCCTCCCTTACTTCACTTTCCCATTTTTCCCCTTTTAAGAATAACATTTTTGTATTTTTGTTGCAAAAAGGAATTGAATATTCCAATAATTTTGGAAGTGATGCGAGTGCTCGTGAAGTAATGATATCAACATTTTTTAGCTTTATATTTTCGATTCTATCATGGTGAACTATCACCTTCAATTCAAGCGTATCCTTAACCATATTAAGAAACGAAACTTTTTTAGCTATACTTTCAACCAGGTGTATAGTTAATTTTGGAAAAAGCTGCTTAGCGGCTATTGCTATTACAATCCCAGGGAAACCGGCACCAGCACCTAAATCAAGCAAAATTTCATCTTGAGCTTTTATATATTCGCATAATTGCAACGAATCGAGAATATGCCTTTCCCAAATTACCGCTTCTGATTGTTTGCTAATTAAATTGAACCGATGATTCCATTCTAAAACCAGTTGTTGGTAAGTTTTTAACCCATCAACTGTTTCACGTGAAACCTTACATTTTTCGATAACATTCATCATATTTTGGATATTATTTTATCCGTGTGTTTTTTGTATCAAAAAAAGTCAGTTATAAACATAGATTTTTTAATTGTTTTTCATATAGCTCAAAACAGCGATAATTGCGGCCGGCGTTATCCCCGGAATGCGTGAAGCCTCACCGATCGTTGAGGGTCTTACCTTTTCCAATTTAGCAACAACTTCTCTTGATAAGCCGCCAATTTTTGTATAATCAAGATTAGATTTAATTTTTATATTTTCATCTTTTTTAAATGTTTCGATATCGTTATTTTGCCTTTTCATATAACCGGCATATTTAGATTCTATGCAAAGTTGTTCATAGACTTCATCTGTTACCTCCGCTAAAGCCGGGCACAAGTTGTTAATTGTTTCACGTGAAACATCGTTATATCCAAGCAATTCAAAAACAGTTTTTTTATTGTTTTCTTTTTTCAACGGCAAACTGAAGTCATCAATTTCTTTTGCTAAAATATATGTATTTTTAGATATTTGCCGGCAAGTATCCAATTGTTCTTTTTTCATTTTAAATACACTGTATCTATACTGCGATACACAACCAATTTCATATCCTTTTTCTGTTAGCCGTAAATCCGCATTATCAGCACGAAGGTATAATCGATATTCAGAGCGGGAAGTAAACATACGATAAGGTTCATCGATTCCTTTTGTTATCAAATCATCAATCATAACGCCAATGTAACCTTCACTCCTATCAATAAAAAATTCTTTACTGCTCTTTTGTGCAGATAATGCCGCATTAGCACCGGCTACAAGTCCTTGAGCTGCAGCTTCCTCATAACCGGTCGTTCCATTGATTTGACCGGCCAAATATAAACCATCCACTTTTTTTGTTTTCAAGCAATGATTCAACTCCATCGGGTCAACATAATCATATTCAATCGCATATGCGTAACGGAGAATTTTTACGTTTTCCAGCCCTTTTATTGTATGGATAAATTGCTCCTGCACATCCGCCGGTAGAGATGTGGATATTCCATTCGGATAAACAACATTTGTATTATACCCTTCCGGTTCCAAAAATATTTGATGACTCGTCCGGTCAGCGAATTTAACCAGTTTATCTTCTATACTCGGGCAATAACGAGGTCCAACGCCTGTAATTAACCCAGAAAACAAAGCACATTTGGAAAAGTTATCCCGAATGATTTTATGTGTCGATTCGTTTGTGTATGTTATATGGCATTTTATCTGCGGCTGTTTAATTTTACCGGATAAAAATGAGAAAGGTTGAGGATGGATATCTCCGGATTGTTCTTCTAAACAATCCCAATTTATTGTCTTTCCATCTAATCTTGCCGGTGTTCCTGTTTTAAGCCGTCCGACTTTCAATCCTGCATTTTTTAAATACGCTGTTATCCCTGTACAAGTAACGTCGTTGATACGCCCACCTACTGTTTGTTCATGTCCTACGAACATAACACCATTTAAGAAAGTTCCCGTTGTCAGCACAACTGAAGCTGCATAATATTCAACACCATTTGATAAGCGGATTCCTTCAATTTTTTGATTTTTAATTATCAAGTGTTCAACAGCACCTTCGATAATATCCAAATTTTTATATTCGTTTAGCGCTTCCAACATATATTTCTTATAGAGTTCTCTATCAGCTTGAGCGCGGGGACCTCTAACAGCCGGTCCTTTGGATGCATTAAGCATACGGAATTGTATACCCGCTCTATCGATGACTTTTCCCATAACCCCATCCAAGGCGTCTATCTCTCTAACAAGATGCCCTTTGCCTAAACCTCCGATGGCCGGATTACATGACATCTCACCTATTGTTTTTATATTATGCGTAATAAGAGCTGTCCGCACTCCCATTCGTGCAGCTGCAGCACAAGCTTCACATCCGGCGTGTCCACCACCAACAACTATAACATCATACTCCATCTGCTTAATCCTTTTAAATTAAGAACTTAGTGATATTAGTCCGGTCAAAATAATTTGCAAGATTTATCTTTTATTCAATTCGTATGAATCTTCTGTTGACAAACATATTTTTAATTGTATTCTATATTATATTCTCTTAATTTGTGAGGTAATAAAAATGGATTACGATTTAAACACTATCTTAGAAAAACGTCATAAACTTATAAGTAAGATAATGAGCGATGCTGATAATAAAAAATTTTATCAAACCATGAATAATTTGCTTATAAAAAAATATTTTGATAATGCGTATGAACTGACATTAACCGAAAATATTTTACGCGTTAATGTTTCAGATTTAAGCAAAAAAGATATTGAGAAGATAATTGAAAACTTTTATAATTCTGTTGAGGATAATACGATTCTGAAAAAGCGAAATCTTTTCGAACTTGTAAAATTATCAACATTACCACAAAGTAAATTAAAGAGATACCTAACTAGATATGATTGCGAAAAAATAGGTGATTATCTTGATAAAGTTTCACGTGAAACAACATATATAAGTCAGGATTTCCTTATTGTCCGCATTTACCAAAATTTCATTATAAAAAACCTTATATATAAAAATAATTATAATATGCTTATAAAAAATTTATTTAGAAAAATATGCCTGTTTGAATACAACAAAGAAACTCACGATAACGAAAATACTTATTTATGTTGGATTGATTCTGTCTTGTCTGCTTTAATGAACAGAGAAATATCCATAGATAAATTTGTTCTGATATTAAACCGTATATTAAATCTTACCAATCACACAATATATTTATATTGGAAAATATTAAATACTGTAGCGTATTTGTTGTTACAAAAAGAGTTTAGCGCTAATATTGTCCTACGCACTTACAAAAACGAAATAGAAAAAATAATAAATACAAAATATATGCATGTAAACATCACTCCTGATGAATTACAAAATTTAGTACTGAATACACTTTCAAAACCAAATTGTTTGAAAGAAGATTATTATTATCTTTTCGATTTAATTACAATTACTGCACAAAGCGCTCCTGAACATAAATTATTTTGCCTCACACTTTGCAATTATTTGCTTCACACTAATAAGGATAGGCAAATATTTAATCATCGCTTCATTCGGAAATATTTTATTGACGATATTTTTTCGTTTATAGAGCCTACTGATGATATTGAAGTGTGTGGAAAAGAAATACAATTCTTAATAAGATTATTTCATACAGATTCTTTTTTCTGTTTTGACCGAACAAATATTTTAAATTATATAATTATAATTCTTAAGCGTTTATGCTTAAATAATACAAATCTAAACTATAATAATTTTTACAAATACTGTGATATTCTTGATTATATTTTAGTAGAGAATCCTGATTTGTATATACCAAACATTGCCGCATATATAGGTGAAGGCAGCTCATTTATTGAACAAATAGAAAAGCACTTTATCTTATGCAAATACAAAGACATATAATTTAAATACATTGTATTTATAATGTAATAATATTATTTTCCGATACAAAAATTGCCAAAGATATTATCTAAAACTTCGGCAACTTCAACCGTGCCCGTAATTTTACCAATTTGCCGGCAGGCTAATCTTATATCCTCGGCGGCTAGTTCTATTTCTTTATCTAAGGAAAATACTGAAAGATTTTCCAAACAGGCTTCAAGAGCTCTTCTATATCGAGTACGCGTAATCAGGCAGTTTGAAGATGTAGCAAAACAGTCTTTGATTATATCCAAAATATCGTTTATCAACCTGTCAATACCTTTATTAAATTTGGCAGATATTAGAATATGCTTTTTTTTCTCTAATTTTTCCTTTTGTTCATCCGTAAGCTTATCAATTTTATTTGCAACATACAGGATATTGTTATTTTTTACATAAGAGAAATCGGTGTTTTCGTTAGAAGCATCATATAAAGCTATGACGATATCAGCTTCTTCTATTTTTTGCAGAGCAATATCTATTCCCTGTTGCTCAATCGGATTATTCGTTATACGAATTCCGGCCGTATCGGTTATTACAACAGGGTATCCGCCTATATCCAAACTAATGTCTATGGAATCTCTGGTTGTTCCCTCTATATCTGAAACAATAACAGCGTTTCTTTTTATCAGGGCATTTACCAAACTTGATTTTCCAGCGTTTGTTTTGCCGGCAATAACAATGCGGAAACCATTTCTCAGACGTTCGTTAACGTTATTTCCTTTTAGATGTTCTTCTATATCACATTTCACTTTAAATACAGTGTTTAAAATATCTGCATACAGATTTTCCGGTATATTTTCCTCTGGAAAATCAATATAAGCCTCAAGATAGGATAAAATCTTAACTAAATCGTTTCGCCAAGAGGAGTATAGATTTTTTAAATTTCCACCCATTTGCCTTAAAGCATATTTTTGTTGTTCGGAGGTTTCTGCATCAATTAAATCAGCCAATCCATCGGCTTCGGTTAAATCCATTTTGTGATTATAAAAAGAACGCTTAGAAAACTCTCCCGGTTCAGCCAAACGAACATTCTCAAACATGCCAAGTTCTTTAAATACACTGTTTAAAACAGCCTTTGAACCGTGACATTGAATTTCAGCAATATCTTCCCCTGTATAAGAGTGCGGCGATTTAAAATATAAAACGATTGCTTTATCCAACGGTTCTGAGCTTTCTTTTCTGGTTATTGTGCAGAAATAGGCGCGACGCGGCTTTATCGTTGCAATATTTATATCCGTCATTTTTGATAAAATATGCAAAACCTCATTGCCTGAAATACGAATTACAGCAACGCCTGATTTTCCAAAAACAGTTGATAGAGCATAAATTGTAGAGTCTGACATTTTACCATCCTTCTTTTTTTATAGCTAAACGCAAAAATTAAAGAATCGCAACAGAAATTTATATCTCTTATAAAAAAATTAACTCAAAAAGAATTATCGTAAGAAAAGAGGTGTGATAATGAGAATCGCTTATTTTGACATAGCTAAGTTTATAGCGATGATGATGGTTATTCTGGGACATTTCGGGGTGCCGGATATTAACCGTTTTGTTTATACGTTCCACATACCTTTATTTTTTCTTCTCAGCGGATACTTTTTTAAGCCTTATTCCAGCACGATAGACCTAGTTAAGGTAAAATTCAGACAACTTATTATTCCTTATTTACTGGTGGGAGGTGTTGTCATCTTTATTTATATACTAAAGAACCTTTTGGCGGGGATATCGTTTTCCGATATTCTTTTAGGGGTATGGAATTATTTTATCGGTTTTTTATACGGTAGCGGTTATATCAATCACGTTTTTGGATATAAAATTACCGATATAGGACCGGTTTGGTTTTGCCTGGCGCTGTTTTTCGGATTTATAATTTTGAATATGCTGTTACAGTATAAATATCAGAAAACGGCTCTGTGTATTATTTTTTGCATAGGATATTTTTCTACAAATTATATTTGGTTTCCGTTTAGCATTCAATCTGCCATGACAGCCGTATTATTTATCTATATCGGCTATAAAGGGAAGCAATATCGGATTATGGATTATCATCCGTCTTTAGGTGCTGTTCTTCCTTTGCTTTGCATTTTTTCGGTCGGAATTAACATTCGGAGTCAATTTTTAATTGCTCATAATTATTCGGAGCACCTTATAACAGATATTATTGTAGCACTTGCTGCAAGCTATTTGGTTTTATTATATTGTCGCTGGTTGGAACAAAATACTAAAACTTCAAAAATAATGGCTTTTTTGGGGCGATATACGATTGTCATGCTTTGTGTGCATAGTGTTGACGTGCTTATTTTACCATGGAATGACTATTATAAAACAGCTAATACCGACGCAACTGTAATTTATGTTAAGCTATTGATTACAATGTTCAAATTTATATTACCTATCACTATAGCGTATTTGGTTTCAAAATCGCCCCTAATGAAAAGAATTTTTGCACTAAAAGTTTAACTATTCATATTATTGAAAAAGTCTTTATTATCTTTGGATTGCTTCAGCTTATCCAACAAAAACTCCATTCCATCCGTCATTCCCATTTGCATCAGAACACGGCGCAGAACCCACATTTTACTTAAAGTAACTCTATCAACCAATAACTCTTCTTTTCTGGTGCCGGAGCGCGTAATATCTATTGTCGGGAATAACCGTTTATCAGTCAATTTTCTATCCAAAATAATTTCAGAATTACCTGTTCCCTTAAACTCTTCAAATATAACTTCATCCATACGAGAACCGGTATCAATTAAAGCTGTAGCAATAATCGTTAAAGAACCGCCTTCTTCAACATTGCGCGCTGCGCCCAGCAATCTTTTCGGACGCTGAAGCGCATTAGCATCAACACCACCGGTTAAAACCTTACCAGATGAAGGAAGAACGGTATTATAGGCTCGCCCTAATCTGGTTATGGAATCCAATAAGATGACAACGTCTTTTTTTGTTTCAACCAAACGTTTGGCTTTTTCAATTACCATTTCCGCAACTTGAACATGGCGCGCCGCCGGTTCATCAAAAGTGGAGGATATAACTTCACCTTTAACAGATCTGGTCATATCTGTTACCTCTTCGGGGCGCTCATCGATTAGCAATACAATCAGATAAACTTCCGGGTGATTACAGGCGATGGCGTGAGCAATGTTTTGCAGCATAACCGTTTTACCCGTGCGCGGCGGGGCAACAATCAACCCTCTTTGCCCTTTGCCTTGCGGTGATATTAAATCTATCACGCGGGTTGTATAATCTTTTTCACCGCAAATTATATCAAAATTTAACTTTTCAGTCGGATATAAAGGGGTTAGATTATCAAAATTGACGCGTAATTTGGACTTTTCCGGATCGTCGTAATTGATTGTATTTATTTTGGTTAAAGCAAAATATCTTTCATTTTCACGCGGAGCTCTGATTTCGCCCTCAACGGTATCCCCTGTGCGCAAGCCGTATTTTTTTACTTGTTGCGGAGAAACATAGATATCATCTGCAGAGGCCAGATAATTGGAGCGCGCAGAACGCAAGAAGCCAAATCCATCAGGCATTACTTCAATAACACCATCGCCATACAAAATATTGTCGTCTTCGGCAACTTTTTTCATTATGGCAAAAACCAAGTCCTGAACACGCATAGAGGAAGCGTCTTCAACACCTAATTCTTCAGCTTGAGTAAGCAACTGTTTAGGAGTTTTGTCTTTTAATTCTTTTAAATGCATGGATTTAACCTAACGTTGGTAAGAAAAAATTAAGATTTATTTGTTAGATGTTATAAAGTGTTTTTCAAAGATGTCAATTTAAATGTGATTTTTTGAAAACGAGATGTCTGTCAGTTTGGAAAAAGTTATGAACATCTGTTTTTTCCAAATTTATTTAAAAGAAATTTTTTATGGTTATTTGTTTATCCTGACAGATTATGTGGATTAAATTTTATACCGTTTTTATCCAGATTTCAGGGGAGGTGTTTAAAAGGTTGTGCACGACTCCAAAAAGTTGTTTTAAAATCAATTTATTGATGAAAGTTTATTTTTTGTGGATATGATGAGTTATTCACAAAAGGCAAGGGCGGGGGAATATTTTATGAACTTGTTTATAAGTGGTTGCTCTGTTTTGGGGCAGTGGTGATAAAATGAAGGTGTTGTTTTTAAATGATATAATTATGCACAGGGTTGTTTCAAGATGTGTATAAGAGATTTTTGAGGCGGGTTATGAAGTTGGTTGCAATTACAGGGTCTATCGGTTGCGGGAAAACGACTATTTCCGATATTTTGCGTTCTTTGGGGTATTTGGTTTACGATATAGATAAATGGGTAAGGTATCTATATTACAGAGCTGATTTTTTAGCAGTTATCCGAAAAAAATTTCCGGAAGTTTTTGTTGGAAATGTTTTTGATAAAAAGAAATTAAGAGAGTTGGTCTTTGATAATCCGGCCAAATTAAGAGAGCTTGAGGCTTTAATACATCCGTTTTTGACGCAAAAAATGCGGCGTATTATTCGTAAAAGAGTTAATAAAGGTATAGTTTTTGTTGATGTTGCGTTGCTTTTTGAATTAAAATGGGATAAATTTTGTTATAGCGTTGTTTTAGCGGATACCGATTATGAAACGCAGAAACAGAGGGTTATGCGTCGTGATAATATATCGGCGGATGATTTTGATAAAATAAACAAGCAGCAGATGCCGCGGGAAGTTAAGAAAATGAAAGCTGATATTATTATTGATACAGGTGTCGGTAAAAACAAATTGCGCAGAAATGTTGTTGAATTGGTGAAAGTTTTGGAAGATGGCGAGTATTAGGGAAATTGTGTTTGATACGGAAACGACAGGCTTTTACCCGGAAAAAGGGGACAGGTTGGTTGAAATCGGTGCGCTTGAACTGGTTAATCATGTGCCGACCGGGCGGACGTATCATCAATACATCAACCCGGAGAGGGAAGTGCCGGAGGAGGTTGTCAAAGTTCACGGATTGACAACAGAGTATTTGAAAGGTTTTCCCGTCTTTGCAAAAGTGGCTAAAGAATTTGTGGATTTTGTCGGTGATGACGGGATATTGGTTGCGCATAATGCGACGTTTGATATAAAGTTTATCAATTATGAACTGCAAAAGTTAGGATATGCGGAATACAGCTGGGACAGGGTGGTTGATACACTGGAAATTGCGCGCAGTAAATTCCCAGGGCAAAGAAATAATCTTGATGTTCTTTGTAAACGTTTCGGAATAGATAATTCAGCCAGAACATTTCACGGAGCGTTGTTGGATGCGCAGTTACTGGCTGAAGTTTATCTGGAATTGCTTGGCGGAGCCGAACCATCAATGAATTTTGCCGTTTCTGAAAAAAAACAGGCAATATCCGGTGGCGTGGAGAAGGTAAACAGAGTATACAGAGAGCCGCGGATTTTTAGTTTAAGCGAGGAACAAGTTGAAGCGCATAAGGATTTTTTGAAAAAAAATATAAAAGAATCGTTGTGGTTGGCAGATGAGGTAAAAGAAGAGGCGGCAGGTTAAGTGTTTTATTTTAGCAATGTTGACGGTAAAAAAGTTTTGAAGTCAGATCTATTGACCGGTGTTGAACATTTTTTTACGACAAGAGATTGTTGTCTGTTTTCTAAAGATAAGGATATGTCGGAAAACAGATTTTTTATAGAAAAATACTTGGGACAGAGAATGGTAACGAATCAGCCTGTGCATGGTTCTCATATTGAAAAAATCGTTTCGGATAAATTTTTTTATGAAGAAACAGATGCTTTGCTTTTAGATGAAGGAAAAGCGGCTTTTATGAATTTTGGCGATTGTGTGCCGATGATTTATTATTATAATCATGTCGGAATGATTGTCCATGGTGGTTGGCGGGGGACTGCCTTAAAAATTGCAGTAAAGGCTCTGGACAGATTAAAGGCTGATTATGGAATTATGCCGTGTGATGTTAAAGTGGTGATAGGGTCGGCTATTTGTTGTGAGTGTTATGAAGTTGGGGAAGATGTTTTTGAAACTTTGCAACAAACCGTCAGAGATAAAAGCGCCGGATTTTATAAAGCAGATGACAAGTATTTTGTTGACTTGAAAGAAATCAACTATCAGCAATTGAAAAATTCGGGTGTTGAACAGATAGACGTGTGTCCGTATTGTACGGCTTGCGGCGAAGGAAAAGATTTATTCTATTCTTACAGGCATAGCCATACCGGAGATAGACATAGTGCTGTTTTAAAAGTATAAAAAGATTTGCCGGATTGATTTTGAAAGTTATAAAAGAGCAAGTTTTTGCTTGAATATTCCGTTTTACTGTTATAAATTCTCGTCAGAATTAATCGTTCTGCTGCCGACAGATTAACAAATATGCCGGCGGTCGTTTTTAACAAACTAAGCTAATAGGAGCTGAATAACCATGAGTAAATGGGTATATACATTTGGTAACGGCAAAGCCGAAGGCGATGCCTCAATGAGAAATCTCCTTGGCGGTAAAGGTGCTAACCTGGCTGAAATGAATAAGGTCGGGTTGCCTGTTCCTCCGGGATTTACGGTTACAACTGAGGTTTGTACATATTTTTATAATAACAATCATTCTTATCCTGATGACTTAAAAGAGCAGGTTCGCAGCGCTGTTTCTTATGTTGAAGGAATTATGGGCAAAAAGTTTGCTGATGCAAATAATCCGCTGTTGTTTTCTGTTCGTTCCGGTGCAAGAGTTTCGATGCCGGGTATGATGGATACGGTTTTGAACCTCGGTTTGAATGATGAAACGGTTAAGGCTTTGGCTAAATCTTCCGGTAATGAGAGATTTGCATACGATTCTTACCGCCGTTTTCTGCAAATGTTCTCCGATGTGGTTTTAGGCGCTGATTTGGATCTTTATGAAGAAGCTCTGGATAATATGAAAAAGTCCAAGGGGTATAAATCTGATACGGATTTGACTACGGATGATTTGAAGGAACTGGTTAACGAATATAAAGAAATCGGTAAAAAAATAGGTAAAGTTGTTCCGCAGGATCCATGGGAACAGTTGTGGGCCGGTATCGGTGCTGTGTTCGGTTCCTGGATGGTTGACCGTGCTATTACTTATCGTAAGCTGAATAATATTCCGGGCGACTGGGGAACAGCGGTTAATGTTCAAACAATGGTGTTCGGAAATGCGGGTGATGACAGCGCTACCGGCGTATGTTTCTCTCGTGACCCGGCAACCGGCGAAAATGTTTATTACGGCGAATATTTGGTTAATGCACAAGGTGAAGATGTTGTTGCCGGTATTCGTACCCCGCAGCCGATGGCTTCTAAAGGCGATGGTACTTCGTTGGAAGAAAAATGGCCGCATTTGTATCAGGAATTGGTTGATGTCCGCAATAAGCTGGAAGCACACTACAAAGATATGCAGGATATGGAATTTACCATTGAACATGGCAAGCTTTGGATGTTGCAATGCCGTAACGGCAAGAGAACAGCAGCTGCAGCGGTAAGAATGGCTGTTGAAATGTATGAAGAAGGTATGCTGACTAAAGAAGAGGCCATTATGCGCGTTGGGGCCGACCAGTTGGATCAGTTATTGCACCCGATGTTGGATCCGAAGGCAAAGAAAAATGTTATTGCTACGGGTCTTCCGGCTTCTCCTGGTGCTGCGGTTGGGCGTGCGGTCTTTAATGCCGAAGATGCTGAAGCTTGGGCAGAAAAAGGCGAAAAGGTTATCCTTATTCGCAACGAAACCAGCCCTGAAGATATTGGCGGTATGCACGCTTCTCAAGGTGTTATTACTGCTCGCGGCGGTATGACCTCCCATGCGGCGGTTGTTGCCCGTGGTATGGGGACGCCTTGCGTTTCCGGTTCAACGGATATTGTAATTGACTATAAAGCTAAAACGATGACCACAAAATCCGGCGTTGTTATTAAAGAAGGCGATTGGCTTTCTTTGGATGGCGGCAAAGGACAGATTATTGAAGGCCAAGTCCCGACCGTTCAGGTTGAAATGACCGGTAATTTCGGCAAATTGATGACCTGGGTTGATGAAATCAAAACAATGAAAGTCCGTGCGAACGCCGAAACGCCGAAAGATGCTAAGCAAGCGCGTGATTTTGGTGCCGAAGGTATCGGTTTGGCTCGTACGGAACACATGTTCTTTGATGCAAATCGTATTGCCGATATGCGTGCCATGATTCTTTCCGATAACGAAGAAGGCCGCAGAACAGCTTTGGCTCGTTTGTTGCCGTATCAGAAACAGGACTTTATTGACCTGTTTACGATTATGGATGGTCTGCCGGTTACGATTCGTTTGTTGGATCCGCCGTTGCATGAATTTTTGCCGCATACAGATGCCGAAATGAAAGAATTGGCTGATAAGATGGGTATGACGCTTGAGCAGGTTAAGAATCGTGCTGAAAAATTGCACGAATTGAATCCGATGCTCGGACATCGTGGTTGCCGTTTGGCCGTTACCTATCCGGAAATTTGCGAGATGCAGACGCGCGCTATCCTGGAAGCTGCTTTGGAATGCGAATCCAAGGGAATCAAGGTAATTCCTGAAATTGAAGTTCCGTTGGTCGGCGCCAAGAAAGAATTGGATATCTGCAAGAACATCATTGATACAACTGCTCAGAAGATTTTTGCTGAAAAAGGCAAGAAAATTGATTATCTGGTCGGAACGATGATTGAACTGCCGAGAGCTGCCCTGCAGGCTGAAAATATTGCCGAATCCGCTGGTTTCTTCGGTTTTGGTACGAATGACCTGACACAAACAACTCTGGGTATGAGCCGTGACGATACCGGTGCTATCCTTGATTGTTACAGAGCCAAAGGCATTTATGTTGCAGATCCTTTTGCTTCCATTGATGTTGAAGGCGTAGGTAAACTGGTTAGACGCGCTTGTGTTAAAGGCCGTATGACGAATCCGGATTTACATCTGGGTGTTTGCGGTGAACATGGTGGTGATCCTGCATCTATTGAATTTTTCAATTCTTGCGGATTGGATTATGTATCCTGCTCACCGTTCCGTGTGCCGGTAGCTCGTCTGGCTGCTGCACAAGCTGCGGTTAAGCAAAAGGGGCAGCCGAAAGCAGTTGATTCTGCTGAATGCTGCTGCAAAAAGGCTTGCTAATTTAGCTTGATATAGCGCAAAGAACCCTGCTGGAGTGATTTGGCAGGGTTTTTTGTATATATCTTTTATTTTTGTTTGAATTGCCTAAATATAATCAGCAAAATAATTGCCAGTTAAGTTTATTGTTGTTTGGAGGTTTGGTTATGGATTTTAACACGTTAAAAAATACCGATACTTTGAAAAAGACGGGTAAGGGAATATGTGAAGACTTTATTGCGGAGGCGAAGAAAATTAAATCGGTAAATAAAGAAACGGCGAAATCTGCATTTGAAACATATTTTGTAGATTATTTGAAAAAGGAGTATTTGAGATTTGACGGGCGTGTTTCACGTAGACAATATTGGATGTTTGCCTTGTTTTCATCGCTGATAGGTTTTGTGCTGGGACTCGTTGTGGCTATTTTGCCGTTTTTGAGCTTTTTATCAATGCTTTATATGTTGGCTCTTTTGGTTCCGAGTGTCGGGTTGGCTGTTCGCCGGTTGCACGATATTGATTTGTCGGGGTGGTTCTTTTTGATTTGTTTGATTCCGTGCATTGGCGGATTGGCGTTGATTTTGCTGTTTTGTCTGCCAGGCGATGCGCAGAGTAATAGATTTGACGCTAAGGTGAAATAATTATCGGAGAATGTTATATTTGATAAAAAGCAGGGTTTTTACCCTGCTTTTTCCGTTAATAGATGTTTAGAAACAAAATTATCAATGTGGCAATGACGATTGAGGGGCCGAATGCGCCTATTTTTTGTTTGTTTATAAAGCAAGTTACGGCAAAAATCAGACAAGACAGCAGTATAATATAGGGTATATTGGTTAAGCCGAGCCAAGCGCCGACGGCGGCTAAAAGTTTTATATCGCCTCCTCCAAATGCGTCGGGGTATTTTTTTATCAGAAATAAAGAAGCCAGGACAGGAATAAAATATCCGGCAAAAGCTCCTAGTGCGCTGTTGAGAGTTGATGAAGCGGCGTCAAAGCCTAAAATGTAACCGGAAAAGGCAGCATAGAGAAAGCCGACAATTAAAAGAGGAACGGTTAATATATCCGGTAAAAGAAACATCCTTTTATCAATTTCCATTAAAATAAACAGTGTGATAATAAGGAAAATGAGCCATGGCGTTTCTGAGGCGGCAGCCGTTAATGAGAGAAGGAAAATAACGGAGGAGGTAACGATTCCCCATCCCAAAGAACGCATAAAATAGCGAAGACAGAGTTTTTTATATGTAAGATTTTGTTTTCTTTTTTGTTTGGATACGTTTTTGTTGGGTTTGAGAATCCGATATATGGCATAGGCAAAAGTAGCCGGCATAAATTTAGCGAATCTGCGCGCTAGATAAGGTATGGCAAAACCGAAAGCAAAACCGATAAAAATATAAAGCATTTTTCTTCTCCATTATGGTTGTGCTTTAGTTTATGCCGGTAATTGTAAATTTTATTTTAAGCCGAACCTGCTTTTTGCTAAATGAGACCCATTTTTTGCGCAGTAATAACAGCCTGGGTGCGATTGTTTACTTTTAGTGAACGGAGCAGGGCGTTGATATGCAGTTTTACCGTTGCTTCTGATACCCCCATATCATACGCAATTTGTTTATTTGATTTACCTTGTGCAATTAAATCAAGTACTTGAGATTGCCTGTTAGTCAGATTCTTTTTTAGCGGAGGAAGGGTGGGGGAAGTTGATTTAGAGATAGAATCGGTTTTCAGCATAATCGGAGGGATATATGTTCCGCCGTCTAGTATCAATTTCAGGGCGCCGCTCAAAATATTGCTGTCGGAGCGTTTTGGAATGTAACCTTTTGCGCCTAAAGATAATATATTTTTTATGTTATGGACGTCTTCGGAGGAAGATATGGCGATGATTTTGGCAGAAGGGGAAATATTTTGAATATTTTTTATGGTTTCTTCAGCAGAGAATCCGGCAAGGTCTATATCCAAAATCAGTATATCTGTATTTGGTTCCGCGGACAATATTTGCAACATTTCTGTTAATGAAGATGATTGCAGAATGTCTATGTTTTGGTTTATTTCTTTCAGCCTTAAGGTCAACCCGTCTCTGAATAAAGACTGCTCGTCCGCAATTAAAACTTTCATTTATATCTCCTCAAAATTAAGGTATTGCCTAAATGTAGTTGCAATATATGTACGGATTGGCGATTTTAAAGATATGTTTCTAGTTTTTATTCTTTAGGCGGAAGAATAAGCAATTCTACGCCGGCTTCCTGGAGCATTTGTTCTGAATACGATATACGGTCGCGCCAAGTATTTTGCGGTGTGTTTTTATCAATCGTAAGTGGGTTGGTTACAACAAGTTTTATGCCGGATTGGATAATTGCCCGAGTGCAGTCAGTGCAGGGGAAATGTGTGGCGTATAAAACACAGCCCTTTACCTGAGTACCGCAAAGGCAGGCGTTATAGACGGCGTTTCTTTCGGCGTGTTCAAAGAAATCGTATTTTGTCGGGCGTTCAAAACGTTCAAAAACTTCGTCATCAACGCCGCGGACAAAGCCGTTGTATCCGGTTGCGCGAATTTCCTTATCCGGTCCGACGATTACCGCACCGGTTTTGGTAGAAGTGTCTTTTGACCAAGTAGATATTAGTTTTGCAAGTTCCATAAAGCGATAGTGCCATTTCATTGTAAACATATTATCTGCTCCTTTATTTTATTACGTCGGAATCCAGTTTATACTTTTTTTGTTATTAGACAAGGATTTTGTTTGAGAGAATCTGCATAAATAATGTAGATGAATCTTGACTTTATTATGCTAAAAGCTATATTGAAGGCACTTTAATTTAACACATAGGAGTAAATGATGAGTACCATAGTTGATATTTATGCAAGAGAAATTTTGGATTCTCGCGGAAACCCGACGGTTGAAGCTGATGTCATGCTGCAGTCCGGCGCTTTTGGCCGTGCTGCCGTTCCTTCCGGGGCTTCAACGGGTGTGCACGAAGCTGTTGAATTAAGAGACGGCGACAAATCACGCTATATGGGTAAAGGTGTTGAAAAAGCCGTTAATAATGTTAATGAAGCAATCAGCGATGCACTTATCGGTTTTGATGCGGAAAGCCAAATTGATGTTGACCGGACAATGATTGAATTGGACGGAACGGAAAATAAAGGCAAATTAGGGGCAAATGCCATTTTGGCCGTATCAATGGCGGTGGCAAAAGCGCAGGCCGATGAGCTGGGTATGCCTTTGTATCGTTATCTTGGCGGAACAATGGCGCGCACCTTGCCGGTTCCGATGATGAACATTCTGAATGGTGGAAAACACGCTGATAATCCGATTGATATTCAGGAATTTATGATTATGCCGGTTTCTGCTTCTTCAATTAAAGAAGCTATCCGTATGGGTGCGGAAATTTTTCATACGTTGAAGAAAAATTTGAAAGCGGCTGGCCAAAATACAAACGTTGGCGATGAAGGCGGCTTTGCACCGAATTTGCAGTCGGCAGAGGAAGCTTTGAGCTTTATTGTTCAGGCGATTAAAGATGCCGGTTTTGTTCCGGGTGAAGATGTTGTTTTGGCAATTGATGCGGCTTCTTCCGAGTTTTATGAAAATGGCAAATATGAAATGAAGGGCGAAGGCAAATCTTATACTTCGGCGGAAATGGTTGAGTTTTATAAAGGTTTGTGTGCAAAATTCCCGATTTTCTCAATTGAAGATGGTATGTCTGAAGATGACTGGGAAGGTTGGAAGATGTTGACAGATGCTCTGGGCGATAAAGTTCAGCTGGTCGGCGATGACTTGTTTGTTACGAATCCGAAACGTCTGGCGATGGGAATTGAAAAAGGTGTGGCAAATTCAATTTTGGTTAAAGTAAATCAAATTGGTACTTTGACCGAAACAATGAAAGCGGTTGATTTGGCTCAACGCCATAAATATACAGCCGTGCTGTCGCACCGTTCCGGCGAAACGGAAGATACAACGATTGCCGATATTGCCGTGGCGACGAATTGCGGGCAGATTAAGACCGGTTCTATGTCCCGTACGGACAGAATGGCTAAATACAATCAGCTTATTCGCATTGAAGAAGAATTAGGCGATGCTGCCGTTTATGCCGGTAAGTCAATTTTGAAAAAGTAAAATTAAAGGAGATTGAACCATGAAAGGGCTCATATCTTTTATAATTGCAATTGTTGTTTTGGTGGGAATCGGTTCCGGAATTTGGTGGATGTCCGGCGGTCCTGAGCCTATGGAACAGCTTGAGTATGTTAAAGCTATGCTTTCGCAAAGTTCCGGTGGGGAGGCTGCGTCCAATACGGCTGATTCTGCATCAAAACTCGGAAAAGTATTGCGTGATAATTTTGAAGATGCTCAGGAAGTTTATCAGCATGGAGCAGAGGCAAAATACGAGTAGTACTTTGGTTGCTTAGCAAAAGGGGAGTTTGGTTATTTGACCGGCTTCCCTTTTATTTTTTTATAAGGAAGAAAAAAGTTATTTTGTTTTATAAAGTTGTTGAGATATTACAAAAGTGCCGTTACAATTTTGCTGTTGTTTTCTGCGGAGTAAATGATGAAAGACCCTAAATTTGTGCATTTGCGTGTTCATACGGCGTATTCCCTAGCGGAAGGAGCTATAAAACTGCCTGATTTAATCCATAAATTGCATGATATGGGTGTGCCGGCGGTGGCCGTGACAGATACGTCCAATATGTTTGGCGGAAAAGCTTTTTCCAAATATGCTTCTGATGAGGGAATCAAGCCGATATTAGGGTGTCAATTTTTGCTGCGTAATGCGGATTCTGATGATTTAATGCGCTCCAAAGGGAGAGAACTTGACCCCGATAAGATTGTTTTGCTGGTTATGAATGAAGAAGGCTATCATAATATTATGAAACTGATGAAGCGGTTTTATCTGGATAATACAGAGAAAGGTTGGGTTCCGCAGTTAACTATACAAAATCTTGAAGATTTTAATGCCGGGTTGATTGCTTTGACAGGCGGAATTGAGGGAACAATCGGCCGGTTGCTTTTAGAAAACCGAAAAAAAGAGGCGGAAGACTTTGCGCTTAAATTGAAAGATATTTTCGGCGACAGGCTGTATATGGAAATATCAAGAATCGGGCTAGAAAAAGAACAACAGACAGAAGATGATTTTATTGATATAGCCTATAAGCATAATATTCCGTTGGTGGCAACGAATGAAGTGTTTTTTATGGATGAAGATATGTATGAAGCGCATGACGCTTTGGTTTGTATTGCCGAAGGTGCATACGTTGCCGATGAGAATCGGCGGAGATTTTCCGTAAATAACCGACTCCGTTCGGAAGATGAAATGGTGGCGCTTTTTGCGGATTTGCCCGAAGCGGTGAATAATACGGTCAGAATTGCGAAATTATGTAATTTTTTATCTAAAAAAGTTAATCCTTTGTTGCCGATTTTTGAATGCCCGGAAGGAAAATCGCAAGATGAGTTTATTACCGAGGAGGCCTATAAAGGGCTTGATGAACGTTTGAGAAAAGCGGTTTATTTTGAGGGAATGACGGCAGAGCAAAAGGCTGAAATTGATGAGCGGTATTATGCCCGTTTGGAATATGAACTGAGCGTTATCAAAAAAATGGGGTTTCCGGGGTATTTTCTTATCGTTTCGGATTTTATTAAATGGTCAAAAGGACACGGTGTTCCCGTGGGTCCCGGACGTGGTTCCGGTGCGGGGTCAATTGTGGCGTGGTCGCTAAAAGTTACGGAGCTTGACCCTTTAAAACTGGATTTGCTGTTTGAACGTTTTTTGAATCCCGAACGTGTCAATATGCCGGACTTTGACGTTGATTTTTGCCAGGAGAATCGTTACAAAACGATTGAATATGTGCAAAATAAATATGGATTTGACCATGTGGCGCAGATTATTACATACGGTAAGCTGCAATCAAAAGCGGTTATTCGAGATGTGGCAAGAGTTTTGCAGATGCCATATTCTCAGGCGGACAGAATATCAAAAATGATACCTGCCGGTGCACAAGGGAAGAATCCGACATTGCCGGAGGCTTTGGAACAGGTACCGGAATTAGAGGAAATGCGCAAGAATGATCCTCAGGTTAATAAGCTTTTTGAAATAGCTATTAAGCTTGAAGGTTTATATCGGAATTCAGGTATGCATGCGGCGGGTGTAGTTATCGGGGATAGGCCGCTTGAGGAGTTGGTGCCGCTTTATAAAGATCCGCGCGCGGATATGCCGGTTACAATGTATGACATGAAGTTTGTGGAAGAAACCGGGTTAATTAAGTTTGACTTTTTGGGGTTGAAAACGCTTACGGTAATTCAGCGGGCGGTGGACTGGATAAAAAAGTCCAGAGGGATTGATTTGGATATGGAAGCGGTGCCGCTTGATGATGTTGATACATATAAACTTTTGCAAGACGGGCGGACGACTGCCGTGTTTCAATTTGAATCGGCGGGAATGAAAGATGTGCATAAGCAAATAAAGCCAGACCGGTTTGAGGATTTAATCGCGATTGTGTCGCTGTATCGTCCGGGACCGATGGATAATATTCCGACTTTTATTAAAAGAAAGCATGGCGAAGAAGAAATTCAATATTTGCATCCGAAACTTGAGCCGATTCTAAAAGAAACATACGGTATTATGGTTTATCAAGAGCAGGTTATGATGATTGCCCGGGAATTAGGCGGTTATACGATGGGCGGTGCGGATAAACTCAGAAAAGTTATGGGTAAAAAAATGCGCGACGAAATTCCGAAGCAGCGCAAGATGTTTACGGAAGGTGCGATTAAAAACGGAATTGATGAAGATGTGGCTAAAAGTATTTTTGACCAGATGGAGAAGTTTGCATCATACGGGTTTAATAAATCGCATGCGGCGGCGTATTCTCTTGTTTCGTATCAAACAGCTTATCTGAAGGCTCATTATCCGGTGGAATTTATGTGTGCAGTTATGGATTTGGATATAACAAATACAGATAAATTGGCCGGGTTTAAGGCTGAATGCAAAGCTATGGGTATTGAAGTTTTGAAGCCGGATATCAATGAGTCTTTAGCGAAATTCAGTGTACAAGACGGAAAGCTCCGTTATGCTTTGGGGGCTATTAAAGGCGTTGGCGAATCGAATATGAATGCTATTGTTGAGGCTCGTGAAAAAGGCGGAAAGTTTAAGAGTCTGACAGATTTTATAAATCGGGTAGATGCCAAACAATTAAACAGAAAGCAATTAGAGCAACTTATTAAAGCCGGAGCATTTGATTGTTTGGAAAAAAAGAGAGGAAAGCTTTTTGCGAATATTGATACGATTTTGAAAAACATTTCATCGGCAACGGAGATGAAAGTCAGTGCACAGTCTTCTCTTTTTGGGGTGGAAGAATATTCTTCCAATGTGAAACTTTTTGACGCACCGGATTGGCCGGATTTGGAAAAATTGCGGTTGGAAGCGGCAGCTATCGGTTTTTATCTTTCTGCGCATCCGCTGGACGTGTATGCGGAAAGTATGAAGAAACTCGGAGTTAAGACCTGTCAGGAGGTTATGGCAAACATCAGAGTGGGGGACAGCATTAAAGCCAATATTGCCGGATGTGTGGAAAATTTTCAACGGCGGACAAGCAAAAACGGCAATAAATACGCATACGTCGGTTTGTCCGATACGACAGGAAATTTTGAAGGTATGCTGTTTTCTGACGGATTGGAAAAATATGGCGAGGTTGTTATTTCCGGGGTGCCGTTGTTAGTTAAGGTTACGGTAAATAAGCAATCGGAAGATGAAACGCCGCGAATCATGATAAACAGTGTTAAAACTTTAGATGAGGCTATAGCCGAACAGGCAAAGGGCGTGGTTATTTCGCTTGATAATGTGGCGGCTGTTTCTGAGATAAGAAAAGTTTTATGTTCGGATATGCGTGGCGTTAATAAAGTATATTTAGAACCGGAATTGCAGGATTGGGATGTGCGTATTGAGTTAAGCGGCGGTTACGCTTTTTCGGATAATATGATGCTTTCCAAGTTGAAAAATATTCCCGGTGTTGTATCGGTTAAAGAGATATAGAGGAGACGGCGATGTTTAAAAAAGATGATAAGGATACAGAAGGGGAAGTAGTTATTCCGTTTGTGGATGGTTTTTTGTATCCGCTACGGAGGATAATGTTGTATTTTAAATCTTTTGCTTTGCTTACTTGTGTATTAGCTTTGATAAATGTTGCACTTTCTTTTTTATGCGGACGCACTTTAATGTGCGGTATTGGAGAGGGGATATACTGCTCAACAAGCGGTTGGTTATTTATTGTTTCAATAATCGGCTTATTTGGAGGAATTTCTTTTTATATTAGCAAGTGGTTTACAGTTAGTGAAAAGCAGGAGCCGCTTTGTTTTAAATTTAAAAAAGCTGATTTGAAGCCTCTGGTCTTTGTTTTGTTTTATTTGTTTTGCTGGGGATATGTCTTTTGGCGTATATATGCTTTAGATATACGTCAGGTTACGCCAGATTGGCGTTTTGAGCTGTTTTTATTTGTTATGGAAACGACAGGAATATTGGTTGCTTTGACGTTGATAACAAATAGTGTGTTGCTTGTTTCTTTTTTAGAGGGAAAAAAGTGGTGGTTGCTGAACAAAACATTTTGGCCGATGTTTGACAATTTGCATAAGTTGTTTGTTTGGTTTTTGTTTTATTTTTTGATTTTAGCTTATATTTTCCGCAATACGGTTGTGTTTTTTCTTAAAGATGAAACTTTGCCGGTTTTATTAAGCGGTTTATTGGGCGAGTTTTGTTTTTATTTTGTTGTTTATACGGGCGTGGCTGTTTTTATGTCTTCTCTGGCTTATCAGGCAAGATATGTGTTAAAAGAAGATAATCAGGCAAAATAGAGTTCTTGCAGCATTTTATTTGGGATAAGCGCTGTAATCTCATCTAAATGTGCTTTGGTAAGTATTTTTATAGCATCGTCTTTGCTTATTCCGCGTGAAGTCAGATAAAATAATTGCTCTTTATCTATTTCGCCGCAACTGGCGCCATGTGAGCATTTGACATCGTCGGCAAAAATCTCCAGTTCCGGTTTGCAGTTTAATATGGCATTGTCCGCCAGATACAGGGCTTTGTGTAATTGTTGGCCTGAGGTTTTTACGGCATAAGGGGAAATATGGATTTTTCCTTGAAAAACGGCAGACGAATCGCTTTCTAAAACACCTTTTATGAATTGGTTGGATTGTGTTTGAGGCAATAAGTGGTTTATGTTAGAAGTTATGTCTGTTAAGCAGCCTTTTTTTGCGGTGTAAGCAGCATATACTTCTGCGGTGGCATTTGACCCGTTGAGGGAAATTAAGTTTTCCTGACGGGAGATTTTGGCGCCGGACGATTTATAATATTGATTGTATTTCCCGCTTTCCTGCACTTTAACAGTATTTAGGGTAATATGGTTGGCGGAAATGGGGGCTTTTTGAACTTTGTAATGGTTCAGGCCTGCGTTGTTTTTGATATATATCTCGTTGACCGTATTTATAAAATAAGGGGAATCGGTTTCAGATATGTAGTTTTCTAAAATTTCAGCTTGAGCGCCTTGTTCAAGAATGATTAGGTTGTGAATGTTTTGCAAAAGAGACTGTTTTGCGTGATTTTTATAGTTGATAACAATGGGATGAGAGATTTTTTTTTCTTTTTCAACATAAATACATACGCCCTGTTCCAGATAAAACTGATTTAAGGCGGCGAAAGGGTGTTTTTCCATGTTGTAAGCATGGCAGAGATATGGTTTATAATCACCGTTATAGAGTGCCAGAGGAAGAGGCGTAATAGTTAGCCCCTCCGGGGTTGCAAATTCTTCAAGATGAAGTCTTCCGTTGCAAAAAGTAATGTTTATTGTTTCGGTTTGGTTGTTTGCCGACGAGCAACAACGATGATTGCCGCAAGGTTCATCATTAGTGTTTAAGGTAAATTCTCCGTTTAAAATCAGAGCAACGTCTGTATATTTCCATGCTTCGTTTTTTTTTGCAGGAAAGCCTGTCTTCTGCAGGCTTTGCAGGGCTTTTTGGCGAAGGGCATATACGGACGGTTTATCGTTTAAGAACAGGTCAACATTTTGAACTAAAGGCAGCGCGGGCATTTTTTATTCTCCGGTTATAAAATCTGCGTAGCCGTTTTTTTCCAATTGTTCCGCTAAAGATGCGTTACCGGTTTTGATAATATGTCCATCTGCAAATATGTGAACGACATCTGGGACGATATAAGTTAGCAAACGTTGATAATGGGTTATCACTAAAAAAGCATTTTTTGGGGTGCGAAGGTTATTTACGCCTTCGGCAACCGTTTTTAAGGCATCAATATCCAGACCCGAATCTATCTCGTCAAGAATACAAAAATCAGGTTTGAGTAAAGACATTTGCAATGTTTCAAAACGTTTCTTTTCTCCGCCGGAGAAACCAACGTTAACAAATCTTTTGAAAAATTCCGGTTTAATATCTAAAGATTCGGCTTCATTTTTTAGTAGCTTCATAAAGCTGAGGGTGTCTAATTCTTCTTTTCCCTGGTATTTTAATACGGAATTTAGAGATTGTTTTAAGAAATTTGACATGATAACGCCGGGAATTTCAACGGGCGCCTGCATGGAGAGAAATAGGCCAAATCTGGCGCGTTCTTCCGTGGACATAGCCAGTAGATTTTTGCCTTTGAAATAAACGCTTCCGCCGGTTACTTCATATCCTTCTTTTCCGCACAAGACATAAGATAAAGAGGACTTTCCAGCGCCGTTTGGTCCCATTATGGCGTGTACTTCACCGGCGTTTATGGTCAGATTTAGCCCTTTGATAATTTCTTTATTTTTTACACGGGCGTGTAGGTCTTTTATTTCCAAAAGAGGCGTTGACATTGTTTATTCCTATGCTACTTTGCCGTGGCAGTGTTTGTATTTTTTTCCGCTTCCGCAAGGGCAGGGGCTGTTGCGCGGAATGTTTCGCCATTCGGGATGCTCGATGATGTTTGACGAATCTTTGGTTTCTTTGGGATTCTCGCCATTCAGGGATTCGTGAAAAGCATTCATTTTCAGATTCTGGCGGCGTTGCTCCTGCTCGCGGATATCCTGGTCGCTGCTTTGCTGAATAATTGTGCGGCAAATTAAAATGGTTACTTTTTCTTTTAACAGGTCAAGCATATCGGAGAACATATTAAAAGCTTCTCTTTTGTATTCGTTTAAAGGGTCTTTTTGCCCATAGGCACGTAAGCCGATAGTATGACGCATTAAATCCAGTGTAGCAATATGGTCTTTCCAAAGTTGATCCAATGTTTGCAGCATAATGCTTTTTTCAACTAAATGAAGAATACTGCTCGGAACAGAAGCATTTTTTGCGGCAATTTGGCTGTCAATCTCTTTTAAGAGTTGTTCGGTCATATCAACGCTGTCAATATTGCTTTGTTCTGCCATTTCTTCTACTGGTAAATTCAAGCCGGTAGTGTTAAACAAATCCTGTTTAAGGCGTGGCAAGTCCCAGTCTTCTTTGCTTGTGCCGGCGGGGATACAGAGGCTTATCAGTGAAGAAAGGTAATCGTGGCGCATATCCAAAATGGTTTCGGAAATATCATCTGCCGACATCAGTTCTTTTCGTTGTTCATAGATGACTTTGCGTTGTTCGTTCATGACATCGTCATATTTGAGAAGACTTTTACGGATGTCAAAGTTTCGCTCTTCAACTTTTTGTTGCGCTTTTTCAAGAGCTTTGCTGATAAATGGGTGGACAAGCGCTTCGCCTTCAGGCAGGCCTAAGCGGCGCAGGACTTCCGACATACGCTCGGAACCGAAGATCCGCATTAAATCATCTTCAAGCGAGAGGAAGAATTTTGATGTTCCTGGGTCGCCCTGTCGTCCGGAACGGCCGCGGAGCTGATTGTCTATCCGGCGGCTTTCGTGACGTTCCGTGCCGAGGATGTATAAACCACCGGCTTGAAGGACTTTTTCTTTGTTTTCGTTTATTTCTGCCTTAATATCTTCTTTGAGTTTGGCTATTTCTTCCGGGGTTTCATTGCCGGTTAAGCGTTTTTTTAAGGCAACGTCCGGATTACCACCAAGTTGAATATCCGTTCCGCGCCCAGCCATATTGGTTGCGATAGTTACAGCGCCATAGACACCGGCTTCAGCAACAATGGCGGCTTCGCGTTCGTGGTGTTTGGCGTTTAAGACTTCAAATTTGATGTCTGTTTGGTCTTTTAACATTTTGGCGATAATTTCGGATTTTTCAACCGATGTAGTACCGACTAACACGGGTTGCCCTTTGGCGTGGCATTCCTTTATAGTATCAATAATCGCTTTATATTTTTCTTTTTCGGTGCGATAAATGCAATCGTGTTCATCTTTGCGGATAACCGGACGGTTGGTTGGTATTTCAACACAGGTTAAGTTATAAATATCGCTGAATTCCGTTTCTTCGGTCATTGCCGTACCGGTCATTCCCGCAAGTTTGGGATATAAACGGAAATAGTTTTGGAAAGTTATGGAGGCGAGTGTTTGATTTTCGGATTGAATATCAACACCCTCTTTAGCTTCCAAAGCCTGGTGCAAACCATCGCTATAGCGCCGCCCCTCCATAATACGGCCGGTGAATTCATCAATTATCAGAACTTTGCCGTCACGAACAAGATAATCCACGTCTTTGGTAAACATTATATTGGCGCGGAGAGCCTGATTAACATGATTAACGAGTTGAACATTTTTTATATCATATAATCCGCCTTCGGTAATTAAACCGGCTTTTTTTAATAATTGTTCAACGTGTTCCATTCCGGCTTCGGTTAAAGTTACGTTTTTGGCTTTTTCGTCTTTTTCGTAGTCGGAAGAAGTCAGGTTTTTGATAATGTTATTGACGAGAATATATTTTTCAGACGAATCTTCGGCAGCGCCGGAAATAATTAAAGGAGTTCTTGCTTCATCAATTAAAATAGAATCGACTTCATCAACAATGGCGTAGTTGAAATCGCGTTGAACCCGCTCATCCAAAGAAAATTTCATATTATCGCGCAGATAGTCAAAACCCAGTTCATTGTTGGTGGCGTAGGTAATATCGGCATTGTAAGCTGCTTTGCGCTGTTCATCGTTTTTTTCGTGGATAATATAGTCAACGGTTAAACCTAAAAAGCGATAAATCTGTCCCATCCATTCGGCGTCACGTTTGGCAAGATAATCGTTTACGGTAACAACATGTACACCTTTTTGTTCAATGGCGTTAAGATAAGCGGCTAGAGTTGCAACCAATGTTTTGCCTTCGCCGGTTTTCATTTCGGCGATCATGCCTTTGTGCAGGACGATGCCGCCGATGAGTTGGACATCATAATGGCGCTGCCCTAAGGTTCTTTTGGCTGCTTCGCGCACGGTTGCAAATGCTTCCGGCAATATATCGTCCAGCGTTTCGCCTTCTTTTAGGCGAGAGCGAAATTCAAGAGTCTTGTTTTTCAGTTCTTCGTCGGAAAGATTGGTAAAATTGCTTTCAATGGCGTTAATCTGGTCTACGATTTTATATTGCTTTTTGATAAATCTGTTATTGGCTGTGCCGAAAATTTTGCGTGCGATGTCTGTTAACATATTTCATATACCTTAAATTTTCAATATTCGTTTAGCTAGATTTAGTGTTTATATAGAATAAAGTCAATACTATCAACAGAAGTTATAAACGCGAAAGAAAAAATACTTGGAATATTTTATAAATCGGTTTATATGATTAGACGAGTATAGATAAACTTTTTATTTTGGAGGTTTTTATGAAAAAGAGAATCTTGGGCTTTACAATTTCTGCGGTTGCCGTGGTTGTTGTAGCCGTTGCTTCTTTTGTGTCTTTCAAGGTGTATAATGCCAACGCCGGTGCAGATAAAGGCGTGGCGGCAAAAGTTAACGGCGAAATTATCTATGTTAATGATTTGAAGCAGAGCTATGCTGACCATCCGCAGATTCAAAATAAGGTTCCGTTTGAAGAATTTTATGCTAAGACATTGGATGTTTTTGTAAACAGCAAGCTGGTTTATCAGGCAGCGCAGGCGGCTAAGATTGAAGAAACGCCTGAATATCAAAGACAGTTGATAACGGCGAAAGAAGATTTGGCTCGCAAGCTTTATCTTGAAAAGATGGTTGATGAACAGGTTAATGACGAGGCTGTTCAAAAATTGTATGATGAATACAAGTCAACATTTGAGAGCAAAAAAGAGATAAGAGCAAAACATATTCTGGTTGATTCCGAAGATAAGGCCGAAGAAGTTATTAAAAAACTGAAGAAGGGTGAGGATTTTGTTAAGTTGGCAAATGAATATTCCAAAGACCAGGTTGAACTGGGATATTTCACCGAAGATATGATGGTGCCGGAATTTTCCAAAGCGGCGTTCAATATGGATAAAGGTGAATTTTCCAAGAAGCCGGTTAAGACGGAATTTGGATGGCATGTTATCTTAGTTGAAGATATTCGCGCTTCTCAGCCGCTTGAACTCAAAGATGTTGAGCCGCAGTTGAGAAATATGGTTACTCAGCAGGCAATTGCCAAGACTTTTGAAGATTTGCACCAAAAAGCAAAGATTGAGAAGTTTACACTGGATGGTAATCCTATTCCGGAAAGTAAATAAGGGAAGAAAAACGGGAGTTTAGCTCCCGTTTTTTTGTAGGCTTTTGGTGGGTTAAAGAATATAAAAAGCTGCACAATTACTGTGCAGCTTTTTATATAATGAATTTGAAAGAAAGTCAAAACTGACGGGATGCGATAGTATCCAGCAGTTTTTTGTTGGCGTCTTCCAAAGAAATATTGTCAAAGATAGCGACTTCGCTTGCTAGCCGTTCCAGGGCGTGTTCATAAATTTGCCGTTCACTATATGATTGTTCCGCCAGATTTTCGCTACGATGTAAATCGCGGATAACCTCGGCAACGGCAACAGGATTGCCGGAATTGATTTTATTTTCATATTCCTGGGCACGTCTGGACCACATTATTTTCTTTACACGCGGTTTTCCTTTTAAGGTTGCAAGTGCTTCTTTCATGGTTGTTTCATCGGAAATTTTACGGATACCTACCTGATCCAGTTTGGCCATGGGAACTCTCAGCGTCATTTTGTCTTTATCAAAATTGACAACCAACAGCTCCAATTCGTGTCCGGCGATGGTCTGTTTGGTGATGTTGGTAACTTTTCCTACGCCTTGAGTGGGGTATACAACATACTCGCCGGAGTTGAAAGTAACGGTTGAGTTTTTTTTCATAATCGGATCGACCTCCTTGAGATTGTTAAGGGTTATTATTCTGAAAACGAGTAGACTATATCACATTTTTTTGGATAAATCTATACCTAAAATGAAAAAAAATCAAAAATGGTGTTTTTTATGAGGTGTGCGGAAATAAACCCGTTTGGCGCAAGGCTTCACCGATAACCATAACCGCGGCGAGTGCGACATTTAACGAGCGGGCGTTGGGATTCATCGGAATAAGCAGGCGGGAATCGGCAAATTTGTGGACGGCTTCGGGGACGCCGGCGCTTTCTCTGCCCATTAGAATTATGTCGTTGGGGGCGAATTTAAAATCCGTATAAGGTTTTTCGGCGTGTGTGGTTAAAAGGATAATGCGTCCGTACTCGTCGGGGTGTTGTTGGCGAAAGTTCAGAAAATCCTGCCACGAATTATGGCGCCGGCAGTTTACCATATTCAAATAGTCCATACCGGCGCGTTTCATCGCTTTATCGTTAAATATAAAGCCGCAGGGTTCTATAATGTCAATCGGCAAATCCAAACAGGCGCCTAAACGCAAAAGCGTTCCGGTGTTTTGCGGGATATCCGGTTGAAACAGTGCCAGGCGCATTTTAGTTCGGCTTTACGATTTGTTCTTTTTTCTTTTTGTATACGGCGGCGAAATCAATCGGCGTCAGCATAAGCGGCGGTAAACCTGCGTTTGCCAGATTGGAGGAGATAATCTGGCGGGCATACGGGAAGATGAGCTTGGGAATCTCAATGAACAAAACAGGTTCAATTTGTTCTTCCGGCAGTTTAACGGTGCAAGCGGCAGCGTAGGCTAATTCAAAAATAAACAGCGACTCGTCGTCAATATCAGCATTCAGACGCAGATTTAAGGTTACTTCGTAGTTCTTTTCGTTAAGTTTGTTGACGTCAATGTTTAAATCAACATTTATTTTTGGCTGAGTGCTCAGTTTAGCGAAAATTTCCGGTGCGTGCGGTACTTCCAGCGACATATCGCGAATATATTGCATATTTAAGGAAACTTCTGGATTTTCCGGAGTATTGCTCATTGGTTTGTCCTTTCATCAAGTTTGTTTTTTTTGCATATAGTCCTGCATACAGCTTTTTATTTTATACGTCAAACATAATAGTTGATAATAAAGATATTTATCGTTATATTAGAGGTAGATTTAACAGAGGTGTCAAAATGTCAGGATATTTGGATATTATATTTTTGCTGGTTTTGGTGGTTATTATTTTTAGTAAGCTTAAAAGTGTTCTCGGGACAGGGGGAGAAGATGCAAAAGTTATTATGATTCCCAAAGAGCAATTTGAAAAAGTTTATAATGAATTGAAAAAAACGGCACACAGTAATGAAAATGCGGCGGTGGATACGAGCAATTTATCTCCGCTGGAGCGTGATTTGGCGAAAATTCCGAATTTTAACAAGAATATTTTTATTAAAGGGGCGCAGAAAGCTTTTGAAATGATTTTATCGGCTTTCAGCAAAGGCGATGCCGGGACGTTGGCCAAATTGGTTAATAAGGATTTGTTGGCAAAGTTTGAGAAAGTCATTAACGATAGAAAAGAACAGGGAATCGTAGCGGAAACGGATTTGATTGATTTTTTGGAGACAGAAGTCGAATCGGTCAAGTTTGTCAGTGATGATAAAGTCAATCTGGTTGTGAAGTTTGTCAGCGAACAGGTTAATCTTTTGAAAAATGCCCAAGGGGAAATTATTGAAGGCGATGAAAATTATGTTCAGAAGATTTCAGATGTCTGGACATTTGAAAAGCCTTTGAATCCAAGAGTGAATAACTGGTTGTTGTGTTCGACGAAGAAATGCTGAAACGCGGACTGATATTTGTTTTTTGTATTTTTTTGTTTTCGTGTTCGGGCGAAGATAAAGAAATTCGTCCGATTGAGCATTTTGCATTGCAAAAAAGTTCTTTTGCCGCTTTAGACGGTTGGGCAGAGGACAATTTAGCTTCTTTTCAGAAAGCGTTGGTTTCTGTTTGTAATGTTATCGGGCAGACATCGCAAAAGTCTTTGAAGAGTGAAGTTTTGGAGATTCCTGTTGCGCCATATCGGGAAAAATGCCAGGAGATGGTTGATATTAGCGATGCGGTGCAGCTGAAAAAATATATTGAGAATAATTTTGAGCCGTATTTGGTGGTGGTTGACGGGCATTCAAAAGGAAAGTTCACGTCTTATTATGAGGCGGCTATTCGCGCCAGTTTTAAACAGGGTGGCAAATATCAATATCCGATTTACGGGAAGCCGAAAGATTTGGTGGAAGTTCAGTTAAAGGATTTTGATAAGAGCCTGCCGAATCGCCGGATTGTCGGACGGGTTAAGAACGGCAAACTGGTTAAGTATTATACGCGGGAAGAGATTGATGCCGGAAAGATTGATGCGCCGGTTATTTTGTGGGGTGATAATCCGGTTGATATTTATATTATGCAGATTCAAGGGGCGGCTGTGGCGACTTTGCCTGATGGAAAAGAAATACGCGTTGGTTATGCGGATAACAACGGGCATCGTTTCAAGGGAATCGGCTCTATTCTTTTAGAAAAAGGGTTGATTGAGTCCGGCGAAGCGTCTATGCCGAAAATCCGCGAGTGGCTACAAGAAAACGGCGAAACGGCGAAAAAGAATATGCTGCTTAATGAGCGTTATATTTTTCATAAAATAGTCAAAGCAGACGGGCCAATCGGCGCTATGGGGGTTCCGTTAGTGGCGGGACGAAGCCTGGCGGTTGATAAAAATTATATTCCGTTGGGCGTGATGATGTGGTTAGAAACAACGACTCCGGACGGTGAGGCTTTGAATAAGCTGGTTATGGCCGAAGATGTCGGCAGTGCCATAAAAGGTGGTGTGCGCGGCGATTATTTTTGGGGACACGGAGAGGAGGCTTTCGCCGAGGCGGGGCGGATGAATTCGCAGGGACAGTATTTTGTTTTGTTGCCCAAAGGCGTAAAGGCGGAAATTTATGACTGATGAAGATGTTTGGGCGGAAACGGTGAAAGGCGTGAAGCGTATTCAGACGAATCTCCATGTAGAGAAGATTGAACCGCCGAAAGAAATTGAGTTTCGCCAGAATAAGGAAGTTACAGTTACGTTTGAGGTGCTCAAAAGCGGTAAAAGCGTTGGAATAGATGATTTTTCACAAATGGATGGGACGCTTGCCAAGCGATTTAAGCGGGAAGAGTTTAAGATTGAGGCCGTGTTGGATTTGCACGGGACGACGGAAAAAGATGCTTTCGGGCGGGTATGTGATTTTATAAAAGGAGCATACGAGGCACGAAAACGGTGTGTCTTGATTGTTACCGGCAAGGGTATTGACGATACGTTATTTAGCGGAAAAGGAGTGTTGCGCAAGTCTGTTCCGGGGTGGCTCAGCCATTCAGAAATAAGCCCGCTGATTTTGGCGTTTAAACATCCGTCAGAGGCGAAAGGCGGGGCAGGCGCATTGTATATTATGTTGAGGAAGCGCGATAAATAAGAAAGCCGGCGGATAATCCACCGGCTTTTAAGATGAGAACGAATCGGGTTTTAACCGACTTTCTTTTTTTCGGGAACAAAATTTTGGTCAAGTAAAATGTTTTCAACGCTTAATTCTGTTGCGATTTGATATGCTATACCGTTTGCAACGATATTGCCGACGTTCAGCAAGTCCTCATCATTGGCTTTTAAGCAGGAAATTGTTTTTTCACCGGCTTTGACCGTCAAGTTTAAGACCGGATTTTTCTGCGATTTGTTTTCCAATGTTTTTTGTTTGCGGATTTCTGAGGAAACGGCGGAAATTGTGTCATACAACAGCGAATCATCTGCCGCAACCGTGTTCAGGATGTCAAGCGATGCCCACTGTTCTTTGTGAACGGAAATATCCTGCGGTTGTTTCCACGGGCGCGCCTGATATACTTCTTCGGTGATAAACGGGCAGAAAGGCGCCAGCAGTATGGCAAACGAATCCAGAGAAAGTTTTAATGTTGCGATGGCAGAGGCATTGTCTTCGGAATAGGCGCGTTTTTTGACAATTTCAACGTAGTTGTCGCAGAAATCCCAAAAACGGGTTTCTATGGAATCCAGAGCCAGCGCGTAATCATAATTTTCAAAGCATTGTTTGGCTGATTTTACCGTGTCGGCAAGTTTTTTGAGCCAGGATTTATCCGACGCAGCTGTAATATTTTTGGCATAATCGGCGGAAGTTGAATTTCCGACAATCATAAAGACAAATTTGCTGGCGTTGAAAATTTTGACAATGAGCTTGCGTCCCTGTTGCATCATTTTTTCATCAAAAGCCGTGTCTACGCCAAGTTTTGCTTTGGCAGCCCAATAACGGACGGCGTCGGCGGAGTGGCTTTCTATTAAATGCATGGGGGTTACGACGTTGCCTTTGGATTTGCTCATCTTTTTACGATCCGGATCCAGAATAAAGCCGCTGATGAGCGTTTTGTGCCACGGAATCGTGTTTTCGTGCATTAAGCTTTTGGCGATGGTGTAAAAAGCCCAAGTGCGGATAATGTCGTGCGCTTGCGGGCGGATATCAAACGGCATGGAAAGGTTGGAGCCGTCTTTGGCCATTGCCATAGCGATTTGCGGGGTTAAAGATGAGGTTGCCCAGGTGTCCATAACATCCGGGTCGCCGGCGAATCCGTTGGGTTGATTGCGTTGGGCTTCGGTGTAGCCGTCCGGCGTATCTGCCATCGGGTCAATCGGCAGGCGGCTTTTATCCGGCAAAATTATTGCGGAATAGTCAATATTGCCGTTGGCGTCAACCTTATACCAAACAGGGAAAGGAACGCCGAAGTAACGTTGGCGGCTGATACACCAGTCTTGGTTTAAGCCTTCTGTCCAGGTTTCGTAACGGTGTTGCATATACGCCGGCAGCCATTCAATTTTACGTCCGGCGGAAAGCATTTCTTCTTTCATATCCATCAGTTTAATAAACCATTGGCGGGAAGAAACAAATTCCAGCGGCAGGTTGCCCTTTTCATAAAACTTAACCGGGTGGACGATTTTTTTCGGCTCGCCGATGAGAAAGCCCTGTTCCTGCAACATTTCAGCAACTTTTTTCTTGGCGATATGTGCCGGCAGGCCGATAATCTGGTTGAAATTCTTTTGGGCTTCTTCTTTGTTCAGGGTATTGAAGACGCCTTCGCCGTATGTGATGTTCATAATTTTGCCGTCCAGTCCGATGATTTGTTTAATCGGCAGACCGGATTTTTTCCACCATGCCACGTCAGCGGCGTCGCCAAAGGTGCAGACCATCATAATACCTGTTCCTTTGTCTTTTTCGGCGTGTTCGGACGGCACAATCGGTACCGGAATATCAAACAGGGGGACGATGGCGGTTTTGCCGAACAGGTGTTTGTAGCGCTCATCGTCCGGGTGGGCGACGATAGCCAGACACGAGGCCAGCAATTCGGGGCGGGTGGTGGCAATGGTAAATGTTTCATCGCTGTCTTTGACGCTGAAACGGATATCATGGAACCAGCCCTCCATTTCCTTATCTTCAACCTCGGCTTGAGAAACGGCGGATTTGAACGTTACATCCCACATAATCGGCGCTTCAACGGCGACGACTTTGCCTTTTTGGTATAAATCAAGAAATGAGGCCTGAGAGATTTTTATGGATGACGGGCTGATGGTGGAATAGGTTAAATTCCAGTCATACGAATGGCCAATGCGACGGAAGACGTTTTCAAAGATTTTTTCGTCTTCGGCGGTTAATGTTTCGCAGGCTTCAATAAAGTTTTTACGGGAAACTTCGCGCCGGTCGGCTTTGTCATTTTCTATATGTTGCGGTTTAAAGGCCGGGTCGTAGGCAATTTTGGGGTTGCAGGCGATATTATAATAATTTTGGACGCGGCGTTCGGTCGGTAATCCGTTGTCATCCCAACCGATAGGATAAAAGACGGATTTGCCCTGCATGCGCTGGTATCTGGCAATAATGTCGGTTTGCGTGTAACTGAAAATGTGCCCGATGTGCAATGAGCCGGAGACGGTTGGCGGCGGAGTGTCTATGACAAAGCTGTTATCACGGCTTTGCGTGGCGTCGTATTTATAAATTTCGTTGGCGTTCCAGTAGGCATCGCAGCGTTTTTCTATCTCTTCGGCGTTGAATTGCTTATCCAAGCCCGGTTCCTGTTTGTAAGACATTATTGTTTATACTCCATAAAAAATCACACTATGCGGGATTTTAGCAAAGTCCGGTTTAAAAGTAAAGGGTTTAAAATGTGATGGGAGCGGATTGAATTTTGCGGGCGAATTGGGCGGAAAGGCAAGCGAATCGGCAGGTTTAAAGTCTATTTGTTTAAAAAAATGAGTCAAAAGCGGGGTATGTGGACGGAATCCACAAAAAAATGATTGAAAAGACAGGAAAAAGATGTTATAGTGAAATTGATAAAAAATTATTTTGGCAGTTTGAATTATTTTAGAGGTTATTATGAATGTGATCCTTTTGCGGGGTTGGTTCTGGTGATACTCTGAAGTTTTTCAAGCTGCCGTAACAATTAAATTTATAAAAAAAATGGCAGATTTGAAAGCTTTTTCCAGAGTCATTGCGACATGCGTGGCTTTGGTTTTCTGCGCAACAACAGCGAGTGCGCAGAGAGTAATCAAACAAAGTATTCGTTGGTCTGACGACCAGATCAGGGAATACTTAGTAAGCAACCCCCAAGATACTTGCCTTTACGACCTGAGGAAACTCGGGGAGAAAGACGGCAAGTATCACGTCATTGAATGCAAGAGAATTGCGCTCTTTGACGGAGAGCCGCGTCTTTTCAGGGATACCATTATGGTGCCCGTGAAAAGACTTCGCGACATGACGCCGGAAGAGTTCCGCGCTGTCCGCGAAGGCCGCATGGAGGCGCTTAACGCCGACCGGCAAAAAGCTAACGGCGATAAGATACGGAAAACGACCGTATCAGTTGCCGCTGGTGCATCGGCTGGAGAAAAAGGCGTCGCGCCGATGGTTGAAGCTAATATCGGGTTTGAAACTCGGAATTGGCTGGTTGGCGCCGGAATTGGCTGGACGGAGGCATGGTATCCAAGTAAAGCGGAGTATGCCAATGACCGTTATTCTATGCCTTACTTCCAGGCAAATGCCGGATTTAAGGTGTGGAAGTCTCAGGACTTTGACGACTACTTTGCAGTAGGTCTGAAAGGGTTGCTGGGATACAGCCAGAGCGATTCGGACAAGGCAACTGTATACTCTCATAAATGGGGCTTCGGAGGAGGTCTCTATATAGAGGGTATGTGGGGTGTTGGTCGGAATGGCTGGCGCTTAGGCTTTAACGCCGCCGGCTTAATCATGCCTTACAATGAGGGCAATGCAGGTCAAAATTTGATCAAGGACTTGCGCGGAAGTGCAATGTTCAAGGTCATGAAGACTTTCTAGCCCTCTGGCGGTGTGGCAAGGGATCACAAATTGAAAACAGCAAACTTTGAGCAACCCTCAAAAGTTTGCTGTTTCTTTTTTTGAGGAGTTATGTCGCGAGTCGGGTATGATGTATTGGTGGCAAATGAGTATTGATGAGAGGCGAACGGATTGAATTTTGCGGGCGGATCGGGCGGAAAGGCGAGCGAATCGGCAGGTTTAAAGTCTATTTGTTTAAAAAAATGAGTCAAAAGCGGGGGTATATGGACGGAATCCACAAAAAAAATGATTGAAAAGACAAGAAAAAGATGTTATAGTAAAGTTGATAAAAAATTATTCTGGCGGTTTGAATTATTTTAGAGGTTATTATGAATGTGATTTACTTGCGAGGTCACGTCTGGTAATACTCTGAGGTTTTTCAAATTGCCGTAAACAATTAAATTCATACAAAAATGGCAAATTTGAAAGCTTTTGCCAGAGTCATTGCGACATGCGTGGCTTTGGTTTTCTGCGCAACAACAGCGAGTGCGCAGCGAGTAGTTAACCTTTCCACTGAGGTGAAGGCCGAGTTGTTCGGTTCCGCCGAGGTGGAAGTTGTTGAACTGGGAACAGATAGCCTGCAGGCTATTGGTCAGTTCCTAGAGAAACAATCCTCTGAGACTGTCTGCCTTTTGGCAGAAGACCAATGGATTGAGGGCGACAGCCTTTTTGTTCAGATGACCTTTATTGGTCTGAAGGACAAGGAGGCGCGCAAGCTACAGAAGTTCGTTTATACGGCTTCTGAGCTGTCGCCTGCGGAAATAGCCCGCCGTGAGGCGTTAGATGACAAAATCCGAACTTCGTCAGACAAGACGACGGTTTCGGAAAATGTCATCGCCGGTGGTGAGGCTCGCACTGGGCGAGTAGCTTATATGGTGGACGAGAACGGCCAAGAGAACAGAGAGAATCCCATTGTTCTTGAGGCTAAAAATACTTACTACTGGCAGCTTGCGCCGGTGGTGGGCATTAACTACTCGTCCTCCGGAGAGTGGACTCCGTATTTGGGCTTGGAATTGGCTCGTTGGGGAAGGCTTTTTGGGGGATACATCCAAGGCAAAATTGGATGGGCTTATTATCCCGAAACCGCCAATAACCCTGGCAAGTCTTACTTCACCGGCGGTGCCCAGATGGGGCTTGGCGTGAAGCTGTGGAACAATCAAAAAGATGACAAGAATCTTTGGGTTGGTGCCATGGTGGACGCTATGTGGTATCAAACCGATACCAAGCGCCCGGTTTCCGATAAGGAATCCTGGGTTACCCATGACGGGATGGGCGTAGGGCCTGGCGCATTCATTAAATGGCGTATGCCATATTTTGAGATGTCGCTGGGGTATTCTTACACCCGCCTCGTCGGCAACGCCATGGCGGACTGGAACCACAACGTATGGGCGACAATAGCCGTTCCATTTTCGTTGTGGCGCAACAGCACCGTCGCTAAGTAAGGGTCACAGAAGAAAGCAAGGGAAGATTGAGGGCAGCGGCTCTCGCTCCCCTTGCTTTTTTTTGTGGTATTTTAGGGGGGAATCGGGGAAGTATTTTTTTGTTGCACAAAGGGGAAAAATCTGGTATATTTATAGGCAGAACTAAAATTACTTATATATGAAAAAAAGATTTTTTGCGGTAGTGGCGGCGATAGCTGTCATCTGCAGTATGGGTATTCAGAGTGCGCAAGCCCAGTATTTCTGCCGGTATGACGATGGATTATTCGGAAACGGGGTGAATTTTTACGCCGGGTTTGGTGCTGGTGCCGGGTTAGTTAATGATTTGGCTTCTCCGACATTTAATGTCCGGATAGGTATGGAAGCCGGTCTGTTTGTCGGAGAGTTAGAGGGAAGTTACCTTTCTATTAACTCGGTTTGGGACGACGGTTATGGCGCGACGGAAACAAATACGCTGTCTACGGTAACGCTTGGCGTTAATTTTGGCGTGAATTTGTTGGCGTCGGAAATCGGGCGGCTGTCGTTAATGGCGCATACGGGATATGCGCTCCAAGAGGAGTGGTTCCACGGCGGACATTATTACGACCACCACGGGCACGCGTATTATGGGCGGTATTATTTGGGTGTCGGGCTTAGCGGTTCGGTTAATTTATCATCCAGATTTGCGCTCTTTGGCGAGGCGCGCTATCAGTCCATCCCGATAGATGGCGTGGGCGAGACGAAGTGGGGAGGAATCTTCACGGGAGGTATCAGGATTTATTTCTGACACGGAAAAGTATAGGCGAAACGGCGGGTTATCCTGCCGTTTTTGCGTTTTAAATACGGCGTTTTAGATGGGGAGGTATTGGGAGAGGGCTTGAAATAAGGCGGGCGGCGATTATATCTCCGGCGTATCGTTTTAATTTTGGAGGATAAACAGATGAACAGATTGTTTATGGGGCTTTTGGCTATATCGGCGTTGGCGTTGATTGTCAGCCAGGCTATTGCCGGGGCGAGCGGAACGGCTGATGCCGCAGATGCGGCGGATAACGGCGGTGTGATGATTATTGAAACTTATAGTGCGTCTGCGGTGGCGACACCGGCGGGAAATAATGCGCCAGGCAATGCCGATTCGGCAGATATGCAGCCTTTGCCGGGCGACCCCGGGGTTGAAGTGGCGCCGATTGATTCTTCTGCCGCGCAGCCGGTTTTGGTGGAAGAAGATGTGTTGGTGCAGGAAACTGAAAGCGATGACTAGATTTAAATACGCTGTTTAAATCTATTGATTGAGGTTTAAATACATTGTTTAAATACGCCGTTTAAAAAAAGATAAGCGGCGTGTTTTTTTATGCTCTATTCGGGTGGGCGGGAGAAATTAACGAAATAAAAAACACTCTGTACTCCAAAGAATACAGAGTGTTTTGGTTAGCAAAAAGAAAGAGATTATTCTTCTTTCTTTTTCAGAGCTTCGCCCAGGGCTTCGCCCAAAGTTGAACCAGAAGAGTTGGCGGCGGAATATTCTTCCAACGCTTTCTTTTCTTCTTCAATCTCGTAAGCTTTTACCGAAACGCCGAGTTTAGCATTTTTACGGTCAACAGAGGTCAATTTTGCTTCCAAAACATCGCCCTCTTTGTAGCTTAACGGGTCATTGTTTTCTTTGGACAGGTCTGCCTTTTTAATCGTGGCGGCAATACCCTGAACCGTTACCTGAACGCCTTTTTCATCAGCGCCGGTAACAATGGCTTTGACAATATCGCCTTTCTTTAAGGATTCTAAAGTCATTGCGACGTTGTTTTCAGACATTTGCTTAATACCTAAGCTAATGCGCTCTTTTTCAACATCAACATCAATGATTTTTGCCTGAATGGTTTGACCTTTGGTGTAGTCCTTAACGGCTTCTTCGCCGGATTTTTCCCAAGAAATATCAGACAGGTGAATCATACCGTCAATTTCATCAGAAAGGCCGATGAACAGACCGAATTCGGTGATATTCTTAATTTTGCCTTCAATGATGGAATCCAGTGGGTGTTCTTCAATATAAGCGGCCCACGGATTCGGCGTGCATTGTTTGATGCCCAGGCTGATACGGCGTTTTTCCGGATCAACTTCCAGAACTTTAACCTCAACTTCCTGAGAAGTGGAGACAATCTTGCCGGGGTGAACGTTTTTACGCGTCCAGCTCATTTCGGAAACGTGTACCAAACCTTCAATACCGTCTTCCAGTTCAATAAATGCGCCGTAGTCGGTGATGTTGGTAACTTTGCCTTTGTAGACTTCGCCGACTTTGTATTTGTCAGCAACAGACTGCCACGGGTCATTCTCAAGCTGTTTCATACCGAGGCTGATGCGCTGCGTGTCTTCATTGAACTTGATAACCTGGACTTTTACCGTCTGACCGAGCGTAAGAACTTCCGCCGGGTGGTTGATTCTCTTCCAGGAAATGTCGGTAACGTGCAACAGGCCGTCTACGCCGCCCAAGTCAATGAATGCGCCGTAATCCGTCAAGTTCTTGACGATACCTTCAAGAATTGCACCTTCTTTGATGTTGTCCATCAATTCCGCACGGGCAGAGGCTCTGGTTTCTTCCAGAACGACACGGCGGGAAACAACGATGTTGCCACGGACTTTGTCCATCTTCAAAATCTGGAACGGTTGAGAAATGCCCATTAACGGCGTGATGTCCTTAATCGGGCGAATATCAATCTGAGAACCGGGCAAGAAAGCGATGGCACCGTTTAAGTCAACGGTAAAGCCGCCTTTAACGCGACCGAAGATAACGCCGTTTACTCTTTCATTGTTGTTCATCATCTTTTCCAGATCCTGCCATACTTCTTCACGGCGGGCTTTTTCACGCGAGAGGACGATGTTGCCGTCTTTGTCTTCATATCTGTCAACCAAGACTTCAACGGTGTCGCCGACTTTTAATTCGTTGTTTTTGCCAAACTCACGAAGAGGAATGCGGCCTTCTGATTTCAAGCCGACATCAACGGTGGCATAATCATCCGACAAACGGATGACGGTACCTTTCATAACCGTGCCGACAATGCCTTTGTCGCCGAATTGTTCGTTTAACAAGTCAGCAAAATTTTCGGTCATTTCAGGAATTTGAATTTCTGCAGTATTTGCCATTATATTTTATTTTCAAAAAATGCCAGACCCTCGGTTTGAGGCGGACTTGTGCATATTAAAAAATGTTCCGTCATACTGCACCGTATGAAGAACTGACGGCTTTTTAGCTTTAAATATGTGAAAAGTCAAGAAAAAATTCAACCGGTAAGGTATGGAGACGAAATTTTGCTAAACTTTGTACGGGAGTATTTTATAGATGTAGTCGCTGAGGCGATTGGGCAAAATGCTTCCAAGCCAGACGGCGAGCCGCATCGGCCAAGGAAAGGCTATCAAACCGATATTTTTTTGTATCCTGCCGGCAATGAGTGCCGCAGCGGGTGCCGCTTCCATGAAAAAAGGCATCGGACAGGTGTTTTTATCGGTTATGCGGGAACGGATGAAACCGGGACAAATGGTGTTGACCTGAATGTTATAAGGCAATAAATGCAGGCGCAATGCTTCGCCATAGGCTTTTACGCAAGCTTTGGTGGCGCTGTATGATGGGCAGGCAGCTAAACCGTGGTATCCGGCAATTGAGGCTGTTATGGCGATGATTTTGTTTTTGTCCGGGCGCTTTTTATAATTTTCTATGGCGGGAGTTATTGTGTTTAAGACTCCGAAAACATTGATATCAAAGGTGTTGAAAATGTTTTCGGGCGTTTCTTGCAGCGAGGCAACGCCGGCATTGGCGAAGACAAGATTAAGAGGAGACAGCTGCTCTGCCGAGTTTATCCATTTTTCAACGGCGGCTCGGTCAGTGACATCAATAATGTCGGCATGAATTTTTGCGGATCCGGCTTCTTCACAGGCTTTTTTTACGGCTTGCAGCCGTTGTTTGTTGCGCCCGCAAATAAAAAGATTTTCGGTTTCCGGCTGCTGGGCATAGTGTAAAGCCAAGGCCTCTCCAATTCCGGAAGAAGCCCCAGTTATTAAAATATTTTTGATAATCATAGTGTAATCCTTTAAAATAAAGCTTTATTTATGCATTTTATCCTATATATAATGGTTTTGGATATTTGTGAAGTGTAATATGAACTTTGGGGATTGCGAGGATTTATGATGAATAAAAATAAGGAAATTCAGCGCGAAGGGCAGTTGTTTATTTTTTCGGCACCGAGCGGGGGCGGTAAAAGTTCGGTTATAAAGAGGCTGTTGCAGGAGCTTGATGATATCCAATTATCCGTTTCGGTTACGACGCGGCCAATGAGAGAAGGGGAAACGGAAGGAAAAGATTATTATTTTATTGATGAGGATAAATTTAAGGCGTTAGTAAAAGAAAGAGCTTTGTATGAATATGTCGATTCGGATTTCGGGCCTAAATACGGGACACCGAGAGAGCCGGTAGATAAGTTGTTGAGACAGGGTAAAGACGTTATTTTGGATTTGGATTATCCCGGAGTGCAACAATTGCGCAAGCTTGCCGGCGACAGGGTTAAAGCGATTGCGCTGTTGCCGCCGTCGTTGAAAATTTTACGCGAACGCCTGGAAAAACGGGGTACGGATACATCTGAAGTTATAGAGCGACGGATGCAGATGGCAGTTAAAAGGATAAAAGAGGCTGCGTTTTATGATTATATCATCGTAAATGATGATTTAAATGAGGCTATAAAGGAGGCAACGGCGATTATTGTTGCCGCGCGTGCGGAAAGGAAAGGTATGAGCGGTTTGAATGAATTTTTAAATATTTTGGAAAAAGAAAATGACGGCAATCTATAATTCAATTACGGAGATGGTGGGACATACCCCCTTGCTGCGATTGGGCAATCTGGCGACGAGGTTTAAGTTGAAAGCAGAGATTTTGGCGAAATGCGAGATGTATAATCCTTTGTTTTCAATTAAAGACCGAGTTGCGCTCTCTATGTTGGAAGATGCGGAGAAAAAAGGTATATCCGATGAAACGGTTTTTGTGGAGGCAACGTCTGGGAATACGGGCATTGCTCTGGCGGCGATTTGTGCGGCAAAAAGGTATAAGCTGATTATTGTTATGCCGGAAAATATGTCGGCGGAGAGAATTAGACTTATTCGCCATTTTGGCGCGGAAGTTATTTTGACGCAGGCTGAAGATGGTATGAGCGGAGCTATTCATAAGGCGGAAATGCTTAAAGAACGTAATCCGAATGTGATTATTCTGGGGCAGTTTGAAAATGAGGCGAATCCGAATGCACACCGGTTGGGGACGGCTATGGAAATTTTGGAAGATACCGGTGGAGATTTTGATGCAATCGTGGCCTGTGTCGGAACATCCGGAACGTTAACGGGAATTGCTTCTGTGTTGAAAACATATAATCAGGATTTGTTTGTGGCGGCGGTAGAGCCTGCCGGAAGTGCGGTTTTGAGCGGGGAGACTGCCGGTAGCCATAAGATACAGGGAATCGGTGCCGGTTTTGTGCCAAAGTTTTATGATAAATCGTTGGTTGATGAAGTCGTAAAAATAGATGATGACGTTGCAATTAAAATGGTTAAAACGGTTGCGGAAACGGAAGGATTGCCTATCGGTATATCTGCCGGAGCGGCGGTTACGGCGGCGGTGAAGCTGGCAGAAAGAGATGAATTTGTTAATAAACGGCTGGTTGTTGTTTTGCCAGACGGGGTTGAGCGTTATTTATCTACCGGTTATTTTTAGGGATTTTTAGCAATGATGAAACCAAATTCAATTCTAGGCTCATATCTTGTTAAACAGACAATATTGAATTTTTTGTTTGTGTTGGCGGTGGTGTGTGCCATTATTATGATGTTTGATATGATAGAAATTTTACGGCGCACTTCCGGCCGATATGATGTGTCTATCGGCTTTCTTGTGGAGTATGTTATTGCAAAATTGCCCGAAACGGTGGATAAAGTTGTTCCTTTTATTGTGATGGTTTCCACAATGATTGCTTTTTGGCGGTTGAGCAAGACGAATGAGTTTGTCATTATCCGGGCTGCCGGCGTATCTATTTGGGGCGTGCTGGTGCCGGTATTGCTGGCGGTTTTTATGATTGGTGTTGTCTGGGTGGCCGTGTTGAATCCTATCGGGGCAAAACTTTATGAACTAAGAGAAACGATGTCGTATCGTTTATCAACGGATAATCCGAACGCTTTTTTATTTTCTAACAAAGGGTTATGGATAAGAGAAGGGAAAGGTAACGGAACAGTTGCCATAATCAATGCCGGAAATCTTAACTTGCAAGACGATGTTTTATGGTTGCGCGATATCAGTATTATTGAGGTTGATGAGAAAATGCAAGTTGAGAGGCGTATAGAGGCGTTTGTGGCGACGTTGGAAAACGGAGAAATGAATTTGCGCGATGTGCGGATTTACAAAGCCGGGCAACAGGCAGAGATTTTGAATAGTTTACGTTATCCGACAGAGATGAATTTACAGAGGATTAAAGATAATTTTGTGGATCCGGAGGCGATTTCTTTTTGGAATTTGCCGGATACGATTGAATTTTATGAAACTTCCGGTTTTTCGGTGCAACGTTACAAGATGCGTTATCTCAGTTTGATTGCATTGCCGTTCTTTTTGATGGCTATGGTTTTAGTGGCGGGTATTTTTTCCTTAAAGCCAAACCAGCGACAGGGCGGGGTGTTGATGATGATTGTTTCGGGTATTGCCACGGGGTTTGCTGTTTATTTTATATCGCAAGTCGTTTCTGCTTTTGGCATAAATTCATATATTCCGGCGTGGTTTGCCGTTTGGGTGCCGGTGATTATTGTGGCGTCGGTGAGTATATCCGTTTATTTGCATAAAGAGGAATAGATTTTAGCTTTTTTATTGTAATAAAGAGCCAATCTCGGCAGGAATTTTGGACGGGCGCATTGTGGCAAGGTTTAAAAAGACCAGGGTTATTTCTATTTCGCAGATAATAGTATTTTCCCGATAGAGTTTTTGCTCCATTTTTAAGGAAGCGCCTTTTAATTCGGTTACTTTGCAGGTAATGTTTAGGGCATCGTCAAGTCTGGCCGGGGATTTATAGCTGATATTGCAATTACGAACGACAAAACCGCATTCCTGATTTTTCAGCATTTCTTGTTGGTTTATGCCAAGGTGGCGTAAAAATTCGGTGCGGGCGCGTTCGGCATATTTCAGGTAATTGGCGTAATACACAATTCCTCCGGCATCCGTATCTTCATAATATATGCGAATCGGGAAAGAAAAAGTTTTATCTTCAAAAAGTTTGCCTTTAATTGTATCTGTTGTGTATGACATTGTTTAAATCCCCAAATCATCCATAAAACTAAATTGGTTGTTGTTGTTTTTGAATTTGCTGATACCTAAATATTTGCATCCTTGTTCAGATAAAATTCTGCCGCGTGGTGTTCTTTGCAAAAAGCCGAGTTTCAGCAAATAAGGTTCAATGACTTCTTCAATGGTATCTCTTTCTTCAGAAAGGGCGGCGGCAAGCGTGTCGGCGCCAACCGGCCCCCCGCCGTAATTTTTGGCGATGCAATTTAAATAGCGGCGATCAAACTCGTCTAATCCGTAAGCGTCAACGTCCAGCTGGCGCAAAGCTTTATCTGCAAGCTCTGAATTTATTTCAGCATTGCCGGCGACCGCGCCAAAGTCACGGACGCGTTTTAACAAACGCCCGGCGATACGCGGCGTGCCGCGGCTGCGCTTGGCGATTTCCATAGCGCCATCGTCAGATATGGGCATATTTAGCAAACGAGCGCCACGAAGAACAATTTTTTGTAAATCTTCATGGTTGTAAAAATCCATTCGCAGCGGAATCCCAAAACGTTCGCGCAAAGGTGTTGATACCAAGCCGGAACGTGTGGTTGCCCCCACCAGAGTAAAAGGCTGCAAGTCGATTTTTACGGAGCGAGCCGAGGGACCTTCGCCGATGATAATATCCAGTTGGAAGTCTTCCATGGCGGAATATAAAACTTCTTCTATGGCCGGATTTAGCCGGTGAATTTCATCAATGAATAAGACGTCGCGAGCTTCCAAGTTGGTTAAAATGGCGGCTAAATCGCCCGATTTGGTTATCATCGGGGCAGATGTCGCCTTAAATCCGACGCCGAGTTCTTTGGAGATAATATTTGACAGTGTGGTTTTGCCCAGTCCCGGGGGGCCGTAAAGCAAAACATGGTCAAGAACTTCGCCGCGGCTTTTAGCGGATTGAATAAATATTTTCAGATTCTGGCATACTTTGTCTTGTCCGATAAATTCATCTAAGGTTGATGGCCTGAGGTTGACAGCGGCAGGCGAATTGGCGTCATCATCGGAAATTTTTTTGGCACTGACTATGCGTTCTTTTTCTTCGGACATTTAGTATGCCTCCTATTGTTGGGTAAATTCTTTTAAGGCCAAGCGAATCAGTGTTCCAAGTTCTGCTTCGGGATTTTTTAAGCAAATTTCGGAAGCTACACGATATGCGTCAATTTTTTGATAGCCTAAATTGGTTAAGGCAGAAGTTACATCTTCGGTCTTAGCATAGGTATTATCTGTATCTTGCGGTGGTTCAGGTGTTTTACTTGACAGGGTTTTAGTTATTTTGTTTTCAGATGATTCATCATTTGAAACAGTGTTTAAATCCGTTCCGGTCAGGTATTCCGCCGGAATTGTTACGATTTTGTCTTTTAATTCAGTGACCAAGCGGGCGGCCAGTTTGGGACCGACACCGGCGGCGCGCAAGAAAGAGTTTTTATCTTGGGCGGCAACTGCTTGCGATAGTTGGGCAGGTGATAGGGCGCTTAATATATTTAAGCAGACTTTGCCGCCAACGCCTTGTATCTTGGTTAGGGTGTTAAACCACTCTTTTTCCCACGGGGTTTGAAAGCCAAACAGCGTCATACTGTCTTCTTTGATTACGGTTTCAATCAGCAATACGGCATATTCGCCTTGCCGTAGTTTGGAAAGGGAGCGCGATGACATATTGACAAGATAGCCGACGCCGTTGACGTCTATAATGCAACAATCTTCGCCGATATTATCTATGGTGCCTTTTAATTTTGCTATCATTTTTTATCCTTTGCTATAAAGCAGGCTACTGCATTTCCCTTTTCTGTTCAAGTGTTTTTTTGCTAATCCCCTTTTTTTCGTGTTTTCAATGGTTATATCCTATCGGGTATTTAATGTAACCGAAAGGCGAGGAAATGAAGTATAAAAGGATTGGGTTAATGAGCTGGTGTTTGTTTTTGCTGGCGGCTGAAGCGAATGCGGACGGATTTTATCAAGATTTTAAGAACAGATTAAATAAGCAATACGGTTTTGATTATAATATAGATGTTTCTGTTTTAGCACAACGAACAAGTCCGAACGGAAAAAGCAATGCGGTGCAGGCATATATTTATCCGGAGTTTGCATGGACAATGGTTGATAATAGCAATGGGACGGGGGTGTTGAATTTTGCCTATTCCATTGTGCGCTACGGCGGGCATTCTGCGGCAGATATAGCCGGTAATTCCGGTTATGTTACCGGGATAAACGATTATACCGATAATGATACGGAATTTAATGAGTTATATTATACCTATCAGTTTGGCGGAAAATTTGATTGGCTAACCGTTGGCGTCGGGCAATATTCGTTGTATAATTTTGACGGGACGGCTTATGATTCTAATCAGCAAGTCAATTTTTTGAATGATGCTTTGGCACAGAATGCGTCTGCTTCGTATTCTTCCGGCGGTTTGGGCGGATATGTGCAAATAGAACCGAATGATGAGTGGAATATTGTTTTGGGCGGCTTAGATGCGACGAATGTTGATGCTCCGAGTATCCGGTTTAACCATTTAGGGGAAGAGCATTACACGACATTCGGGTATTTTTCTTATACACCGACGATTAAAGGGTGGGGAGAGAGCGAGATTTCATTGATGGTTTATAATCAGCCTGGTGTTAAGGAACAACCCGAAACAACAAACGGTTGGTCGTTAAATTTGTCTCAAAATATCGGAGATAAGTTCAGTATTTTTGCACGGCTTAACGAAGTAAGCGGAAGTGTTGAGGAAATCAGGCAGTCCTGGGTTGTCGGCGGCGTGTATAACAATCCGTTGGGCAGGAATCCATTAGACCAAATCGGAGTGGCATACGCTTATAATAAAATTGATGAAAAAGCAGTTGGCGAAAAGCTTGCACATAACGCGGAACAAGTTATTGAGGCCTATTGGGCATGGGGTATTGGCGATATGTTGACCATAACACCAGATGTTCAATTTTATATAAATCCGGCACTTAATGCAAAATCGGATGTCGGGGTGGTTACGAGTTTGCGCGCTACGGTATTTTTCTGATACAGCATTTAAATACACTGTATAACATATAAAAACGGCAACAGGTTGGCTTATCATCCGCCTGTTGTCGTTTTCGTTGTGTATTAGTGTTATTTTGTTGATGTTAATTCTCTAAAAAAAGGCTATGTAAACGTTAATCTTGAAATGTTCTTTAGAATGATGAGGTATAGAGGATAATGCATAAGTTTTATTTGTTGGTTTTAATATTAACGTTGTCGGCGTGCCAATCTAAACAAGTGATTGTTCCCGCGGTGGTGCATAATGTCAGCACAACGGAAGAAGTTGTTGTTGAGAAAGCTCATTTGCCGATTATCGGTGAGGTGGAGCCAATTTATTTTTTGCCGATGAAATCGCCTTTTGCTGCCAGAATTGATACAGGTGCGACGACATCTTCGCTTGATTGTCAAGATGTGGAATATTTTGAAAGAGATGGAGAAAAATGGGTGTCTTTTTTGTTGAAAAACAGAAAAACCGGCGAAGAGCATTTATTTGAAAAGAAAATAGAACGTTCATTCAGAGTTAAACGCGTTGGAAAAGATGAGCAACGCAAGGCGGTTAAGATGGATGTTAAAATGGGTGATGAGGTATTTACGGCAGTGTTTTCCATTGCGGACAGATCCGGTTTTGATTATCAGGGGCTAATCGGCAGAAATATTTTAACTGGGCGGTTTTTGGTTGATACGTCTACATCGTATACTTTAGATTGAGGATTGGTTTGATAATGTTGTCTTTGCGTCGATTTTTTACCGTAAGAAAAACGCTTGCTCTGTTATTGGTGTTGTCAATAATCTATGCCGGCTATGGTATTTATTATAAGGTCAAATATTGGGGATTCACAATTTCTCCTAAAACATTGACTGATATATGGACAGTTGAAGCTAAGGTGTCTTTTGATGCTAATGGGCAGGATACGCAGGTTTCTCTGGCGGTTCCAAATGACCGAGACGGGTTTACGATATTAAGCGAGGATATTATCGCTAAAGGATATGAAGTTACGCGCGATAAGAAGAATAACAGGGTTGTTTGGAGCGGGAAAGACAAGGAAGGACGGCAAAATCTTTATTATCGTCTTAGTATTTATGACGGAGCACAAAATTCCAGCCGGGTATTTCTTCCCAAAGATAAGGTTCGGCGTCCTATTCTGACCGAAGAAGAACAAGGGCAAATGCGTAAAATATGGGAGCTGTCCGAATTACAGAAAGGAGATAAAGTTCAGAAAGTTATTCTGACTGTTAATCATGAAGTAACGACACCGACGATGACGCCGATTTTGTCTTTGGACTATACAACAAAAGAATTTGCCGAGAAAGTTATTCAGATTTTGGCTTATAAACGTATTCCGGCGCGGATTGCCTGGACAATCCGGCTTGAGGAGAACAGAAAAACAGATAAGCCGGATATTATGTTGGAAGCTTATCTGGATGGAAAATGGGCGTTATATGATTTAAATACGGCTAAAATCGGGTTGCCTAAAAACTGGGTGATTATTCAGCGCGGCGGTGTTTCATTGCTTGATGTGCGCGGCGGTGAAAATTCCAAAGTTGTTTTTTCGGTTTTGAAATCTGTTGCGACTCCGATGAAAATGGCGGAACATCGGGCGCAAGCGAATGATAAACTGATGAGTTACAAGTATTCTATCTATACGTTGCCGATTTTGGAGCAAAATACGCTGAAATGGCTGATGATTTTCCCGCTGGCTATTTTGGTCGTGGTGGTTATGCGCAATGTTATCGGCGTGTCTACGATGGGAACTTTTACACCGATGTTGTTGGCAATGGCTTTGGTTAAAACGGGATTTTGGCCGGGGCTTATCTGTTTTTCGGTTATGATTGCTTTGGGGTTGGTTATGCGTGCCGTTGTGGCAAAACTTAATCTGTTGCTGGTGCCGAGAATCTCTTTTGTGGTCATTTTTGTTATTTTATTGATTCAGGCACTGACGGTTGTCGGGTATCGCTTAAATTATACTATTGTCAGTTCGGCAATCTTTTTCCCGATAATTATTACGGCGTGGATTATTGAGCGTGCGTCAATTACCTGGGAAGAGGATGGTGCGATGAATACGCTTAAGGAAATTTTATATACGTTTTTGACGGCAGTTGTTACATATTTTGTGGTTAGCAGTGAATCCGTGCGGCATATTATGTTTGCATTTAATGAGTTGAATTTGGTGATTTTATTTATTGTTATGTTACTCGGAACATATACAGGTTATCGTTTGACGGAATTAAAAAGATTTGCCCCGTTGATATATAAGGATAATGAAAATGTTTGAGTGGCTGTTAAACGGTAAAAAATTGCACGACAACGGCGTATTGGGAATGAACGACCGCAATTATTCGGTCATCGCGCAGTATAATAAGCGTTCCCTATATACGTTGGTTGATGATAAAGTAAAGACTAAAAAGCTGGCAAACAGTATCAATATCAATACGCCGAAAATGATAGGTATTATTGAACATCAATATGAAGTTAAGAATCTGTTGGATATGGTGCGCGGGTATGATACATTTGTTATAAAACCGGCACACGGAAGCGGCGGTAAAGGGGTGTTGGTTATTAAAAAGCACGATGGGCAGAATTTTTACAGCGCTTCCGGCAATGTGCTTAGTTTTAAGGATATTTATCAGCACGTTTCCAATACATTGAGCGGATTGTTTAGTTTAGGCGGGCAATATGATGTTGCCCTGATAGAGGAAGCGGTTAATTTTAGTGATGTTTTTAAGGATTTCAGTTACCACGGGGTGCCGGATGTGCGTGTAATTGTCTATAAAGGGTATCCGGCAATGGTTATGATGCGGTTGGCAACAAAAGAATCCGGCGGAAGAGCGAATTTGCACCAAGGGGCGGTTGGCGTCGGGCTGGATGTTAGCACCGGTGTTCCTTTGAAGGCGGTTATGCATAATAAACCGATAGCACAGCATCCGGACACAAAAGCAAATCTGATGGATTTACGGGTTCCTTTTTGGAAAGAGCATTTAATTATCGGTGCTTTGGCATACGATATGACGGGTTTAGGTTATTTGGGCGCAGATATCGTATTGGATAAAAATCGCGGTCCAATGATGCTTGAGGTTAATGCCCGTCCCGGTTTGGCTATTCAAATAGCTAACGGTCGGGGGCTAAAGACTGTTTTGCAGAAGATTGATGAAACGTATCCGTCCGGCTTATCGGCTGAAGAAAGAGTTGATTTTGTCTTGAATAGAGGAAAATAAACTCCTAAATAATAAAACAGGCAGCTATTAAAAGGAGTTTATGATGTCTAATATTTTAGGAAAAAGTGAGACGAAAAGTCTGGATAAAAGCACAACGAAAACTTTGTCGACGGAAGAGAAAAAGAAGCTTGGCGTTAGCGAAACGCGCGGAAAGAAAATGAAACATTCTTATAATGTAAATGACCCTGAAAATGCTTTGGTTATGAAACTTAAAGACGGTGAAGTGGTTATAGAGATGTATCCTGATGCGGCGCCAAATCATGTGGCGAGAATAAAAGAATTGGTGCGACAGGGTTTTTATAACGGGTTGAAATTTCATCGGGTTATTGAAGGTTTTATGGCACAAACAGGGTGTCCGCTCGGAACGGGAACCGGCGGAAGCGGAAAAAAATTAAAGGCTGAATTTAATACTATACCCCATACGCGAGGAATTGTTTCAATGGCGCGTGCAATGCATCCCGATTCGGCGGATAGCCAGTTCTTTATTTGTTATGATGATTGTCCGCATTTGAATGGGCAATATACGGTTTGGGGTAAGGTTATTTCCGGGATGGAATATGTTGATAAGATAAAGAAAGGCGATGGATATAACGGAATGGTTAGCCAGCCGGATGAAATTGTCAGTATTCAGGTTATTGCGGATTTGTAAGTTTATTTGTTGTTTGTTTTGAGCGCTCTGTATGGGGCGCTTTTTGCGTTTAAACGCAATGGTCGGCGTATGTGTTGCGTAGGTTGCAATGGGTAATGGCAATGGCGAGGGCATCAGAGGAGTCGCTGTTTTTAGGATGGCATCCGGGGAGGAGAATCTTAACCATTGTTTCCACTTGATTTTTGTCAGCCTTGCCGACTCCGGTCAAAGCTTTTTTGATTTTGTTTGGTTCATATTCAAACAAGGGTATGTTATAGATTGCCGGCATTAAAAACACGACGCCGCGAGCCATACTTAATTTTAAGGAAGTTTCCGGATTAGTGTTCAAAAATGTAATTTCAATTGAAGCTTCATCGGGTTTGTAAAATTCAATGATTTTCTTTAATTCGTTGTAAATTGTATGGAGGCGGTTTGACAGGGTTTCTTTAGCTGAAGTCGGAATAAAACCGTCTGCCACATAGGACAGACGGTTTCCGTTTTTTTCAATAATTCCCCAGCCGGTGGAAGATATACTCGGATCCAGGCCAAGGATACGCATTTATTCAGCCTCCAGCTGAGCCATAACGTCATCGGAGATTTCCGCATTATGGTAGACGTGCTGGACGTCTTCGTCTTCTTCCAAAGCGTCAATGAATTCCAGGAACTTTTTAGCGGTTTCAACATCCGTAATCGGGGTTTTGACTGTTGGTTTCCAGTCCAGACGGGAAGCGGAAGGTGTGCCGAATTTCTTTTCCAAAGTAGCCGTAACGGCAGATAAGTCATCCGGCAATGTTTCAATGGAATGAATATCGTCTTCGGAGATTACTTCATTGGCGCCGGCTTCCAGCGCTTCTTCAAACATTTTATCAGCGTCGGCAACGCTCTTGGGGTATTCAATGTAGCCGATGCGTTCAAAATTGAAAGAAACAGAGCCTGTTTCGCCCATTGTTCCGCCGCGTTTGCCAAATATGGAGCGGACATTGCTGGCGGTACGGTTTTTGTTATCGGTTAAGGCTTCCACGATAACAGCGACTTTGTTGGGGGAGAAACCTTCGTAACGCATTGTGGTAAAGTCATCTCCGCCGGCGACTTGTGTTGCTTTAGCGATTGCGCGTTCAATGTTATCTTTGGGCATACTTTCGGCGCGGGCAGCCTGAATGGCTAAACGCAAACGCGGGTTCTTGTCCGGTTCCGGCAAGCCGCTTTTGGCGGCAACCGTAATTTCACGGGCGAGTTTGGCAAATACTCTGGCTTTTTTTGCATCTTGTGCACCTTTGCGGTACATAATGTTTTTAAATTGGGAGTGTCCTGACATTTAGATCTCCATAAAAGTTAATCAGTTTCGTTATTGTATTTATAAGCGTTTGAAAAAATAGTGCAAGTATTTTTCAAATTTAATCGTCTTCGTCGGCAAATTTGCAATTGGCCAGCAAAAAGGCCGGTACTTTTTTGCCGAAGACTTTGAAGCGCCGGGATAAATCCTGCGCACGTTTGTCAAATAAAGGAGGCTTTAAATCTGTTTTATATTTTGAAGATGTATTTGTTTTATTTTCTTTAGTTTCTTTTTTAGCCGGCAGTTCCGGAATGGTTTCTCCAAGAGCGGTTATTTCGCTTTCTTTAGCTTTATCTATTTTTATTTCTGCCGGTGTCTTGAGTATTTTATCCAATGTATCCTGAGTTTCTTTTGAACGTCTGGTCGTGAATACAATATTTTGCTTGTTGACGGGTAAGAGCTCCAGAATTTTATCCAGTTTCTTAAGCTGTCTTTTTTTCTTGATAAGATTTATATCGTCAACGACTAAAATGTGGGTAGATGATAAATCTATGCGATTTTCTGCCAGATTGTCCAAGAGTAAGTCCGGTGCGGCGATGATAACATTCGCTTCCAACTCATTATCATCAGTGGCAGCTTCCTCTGTATTGTCGTTTTCTTCATGGTATTTGTTAAAAATTGAGAATTTATCAGAGATTTTGACGGCTTCCCGGTTATCTGCGGTGATTATTAAGATATTTTGCCCTTTTTTTTGGGATATAATATCAATGAGCGGAAAAATGTATGAGCAGGTTTTACCGCAAGAGGCAGGGGCTATCGTAAAAATATCTTTTCCGGCTAAGACGGACGGGATAACATCTTTTTGAACAGTTGTCGGTTCCGTATAGCCTAAATCTTCAATTGCCCGGATGGTTTTATCGCTTAATCCTAAATCTTTAAAACTCATAACAGCTTCCTGCGTAATTATTATTAACCGCTAGGATAGTATAACTTTCTTGCCGAGAGTCAAGAATTATATCTCAATTCACGTCAAAAACAGGCGAAAGTTAAGAAATATTTTAAAAAGAATAGCTTTTTTAGATTTTTTGTGTTATGAGAAGATTGTTTTAAGAATGATGAATTAAGTTAGTAAAAGAAAATGGAAGAAACGCTTTTTTCCAGCAGGGTAAAGAGGCCGCTGGCGGATAGATTAAGACCGGACAGATTGGAAGATGTTGTCGGGCAGGAGCAGGTTGTGGGCAATGATTCGCCGTTGGGGCGGATGATTCGAACCGGACATATTTCTTCATTTATTTTGTGGGGGCCGCCGGGATGCGGCAAGACAACGATTGCCCGGTTGATTGCAGAATATACAAATTTGTATTTTGAACAGATTTCTGCCGTGTTTTCCGGTGTGGCGGATTTGAAAAGAGTTTTTCAATATGCGCAAGACCGAAAAATGACGCAGGGAAAAGGAACGTTGTTGTTTGTTGATGAAATTCATCGGTTTAATAAATCTCAGCAAGACGGTTTTTTGCCATACGTTGAAGACGGAACGGTTATTTTAGTCGGTGCAACAACGGAAAATCCGTCTTTTGAACTGAATGCGGCGTTGTTATCCCGTTGCCAGGTGTTTGTTTTAAATCGGTTGACGCCGGAAAATTTTGAAGTTTTATTGCAACGGGCGGAAAAAGAAGAAGGAAAAAAATTGCCGGTTGATGATGAGGCGCGCGAATTTATGAAAAGTATTGCCGACGGCGATGGGCGGTATATCCTTAATTTGGCAGAGAGTATTTGGGATTATGCCAAATCAGGAGAGATTTTTGATAAGAATAAACTGATGAAGATTATCCGTTCCCGGGCGCCGGTATATGATAAAGGACGGGATGGACATTATAATCTGATTTCGGCGGTGCATAAATCGTTGCGTGGGTCAGATGTTGATGCGGCGCTTTATTGGGTGGCGAGAATGATTGTTTCCGGCGAAGACCCGCGGTATATTTTGCGACGGTTGGTGCGTTTTGCCGTAGAAGATGTGTCTTTGGCGGATCCGAACGCGGTAACGCAGGCTATAGCCTGTGCAGAGGTTTATGAGCGTCTGGGGTCGCCAGAAGGGGATTTGGCGGTTATGCAGCTGACGGCTTATTTGGCGACGGCGCCGAAATCCGCTGCAGTTTATAAAGCTATGCACAGCGCCATTGATACGGCGAAACAAACGGGTTCTTTAATGCCGCCGAAGCATATTCTAAATGCGCCGACCAAACTTATGAAAGAATTGGGATATCACGACGGATATGTTTATGATCAGGATTTGGAAGATGGTTTTTCCGGGCAGAATTATTTTCCTGAAGAAATGGGGCGGCGGCGTTTTTATAATCCGGTTGACAGAGGTTTTGAGAGAGAGATTCGGAAAAGAATAGATTATTTTGATAAGTTGCGTGTGGAAAAGCAAAAGAAAATGAAGAAAGATGAGGTAAAATGAGCGGCGTAGAGATTATAAAAGTTAAGCCTGAAGATGACGGGATGCGGCTGAATCGCTGGTTTTTGAAATATTATCCGGGACTGGGACTTGGCAGATTGCAAAAGCTTTTGCGAACTAAGCAGATTAAAATTGACGGGAAACGCGCCGAATCGGGAAGCAGGCTGTTGACAGGGCAAGAAATCCGGGTGCCGCCGCTGGAACAGGAAAAGAAAGTTTCTGATGGGGCAGTGATTAGCACCAAAGATGCTCAATATATTAAAGATATGATTATTTATAAAGACGATGATGTGATTGTTTTGAATAAACCATCCGGTTTGGCTGTGCAGGGCGGAACAAATACGTTGCGCCATATAGACGGAATGTTAGAGGCTCTCAAATTTGATTTGCCGGAAAAGCCGAGGCTTGTTCATAGAATTGATAAGGACACCAGCGGTGTTTTGGTTTTAGCGCGAAACAGAAAAATGGCGGATGGCTTGACAAAGGCGTTTAGAGAGCATACGTTGCAGAAGACATATTTGACTTTGGTCAGAGGCGTTCCGGCTAAAATGAGCGGAGAAATTAAGGCTCCGCTGGAAAAAGCCGGAGAAAAAGTGTATGTTTCAGAAGAGGGAAAACAAGCTGTTACTTTTTTTGAAGTGTTGGACAATGTTGGCGATAAATATGCGCTAATTGCCGCGAGTCCTCTGACGGGGCGGACACATCAAATTCGTGCTCATCTTGAGTATATCGGGGCGCCAATTATTGGTGATGATAAATATTTCGGCAAAGAAAGAGATAGAAGCAAGATGTTTGCGGATAAACTGCATTTGCACGCATATCAGATTGATTTATCTTCGGTGTATGGCAAAAAAATGGTTGTGAAAGCAAAATTGCCGGATTATTTTAAGGAAAGTTTGAAAACTCTCGGAATGGATTTTAAGGAGCAGAGGTATGAGAAAATTTTTTAAGGTCTTGCTTGTAACCGTAATCTGTTTATGTTTGATTATGGTGGCGGCTGTTTATGTTTTGTTGACGCAGATTGACTTTAACCGGTATAAGGAGAGTATTGTAAAATTAGCATACGAGCAAACCGGAAGGCAACTCTCTATCGGTGATATAGGGGTAAAAATCTCGCTTAATCCGTTGATTGAAGTAAAAGACGTTACGTTTTCAAATGCTGAATGGGCGAAAGAGCCGGTAATGGTTTCGGCTCAATCAGTGCAACTGGGTTTTGCCATTATGCCGTTGTTGCAAAAGAAAATAGAGGTGAATGAATTTATTATTGAAAATGCCAAAGTTAATTTGGAAGAAAGCGCGGACGGAAAATTTAATTGGGAATTTGTTAAGGAAGAGGAACAAAAAGTTGCGCAGATTATGCCGGCGGGCAGATTTCAGCTTATAAAGAGTGCATATGCAGCGGATGTTGTTGCCGCTGAAAGCAGTTTTAATTTATCGTCGTTGGTAATCAAGCAGGTTTTACTCCATAATGTTACCGTTAATTATACGGATAAAACAGGTAAAACGCAAAGTTATGCGGTGGCAGAGCTGGGGTTAGATGAAAACAGCGACGGCAATATGGATTTTTCGTTTAATGTCAATGATAGGTTATATCACGGTAAAGGCGTTCTTGGCGGGTTTGATAAATTGGAAAGTTCTGCCGGATATCCGGTTTCCGGAGAATTTGGCGTTGCCGGAATAGATGTCATGGCAAATGTTACGTTATTTGATATGATGAGCGATTTACGTTTTTCCGGTAATGTTCGGGCTAAAAAGTTTTTGGGTGCGAACAGCGGATATAACGAATCGGCAGATGTAACACTTAACGGGAATTTGAAAAAAATTGCGGCGGAAATCAACAGTGTTGAAATTGCCGGGAATAAAATAACCGGAACGGCCGAAGCTGATTTGTCGGCGAAAATACCGTCCGTGCAGGCGAAGTTGAAGTCTGACAGAATAGATGTCGCGTCATTTGCGGTTAAGAAGCAGGCGGGGCTGCCGTTTTCTTTGATTAAAGAAGCGCAGGCAACAGCTTTAGTTCCGTCAATTGTCATTCCGTATGATGCTTTTTATATTGTTAATGCTGATGTTACGGCAGATATTGCGCAGTTGGCGCAGGGAACGGCGGTTTTGGCACAAAATTTGAAAATTGCGGCAAAACTCAATAATGGCGTGGCGAGTTTGAATGTTTTGCAGGGACAAATTGCCGGTGGAAACGTGCAGGCTACGTTGACGGCAAATGCTGCGGATAAATCAGCGGCGGTGGATGCGAAAGTGCAAAAGTTAAGTATCCCGCAATTATTACAAATTTTGAATGTCAATAGTAATTCGTTTGTGGTGCTTAGCGGCGGCGTGGCAGACTTTTATGCCGATATTAAAGGGCTGGGCGAAACAGCTACGGAGATTGTTGATAGTCTTGACGGACGGGTGGTTATGATTGTTGACGAATCGCAAGCACATCTTGGTAATATCGGCGTATTGAAAGGAAATGTTATCAGCCAGCTTTTGGATACGCTTAAGATTGTCAAAGAAAATGACGATTTGAATTTGCGTTGTGCGGTTGTGCGCGCCGATGTTAAGAATGGAAAAGCCAGTTTTCCGAACGGGATAGCTGTTAATGCGGATAAATTTACGCTGGTTGCGGACGGCAATATCAATTTGCAAGATGATGCTATCAGTTTAAGCATAAAACCGTTTGCGGGAAAATTATCTGACGCTAATATCGCCAAGGCGTTGTCTTCGTTGGTTAAACTTACGGGAACGCTGCAAAATCCGCGAATCGGGGTTGACAGCGCAAATGCGATAAAAACGATTGTTGGGGTGACGACAGCGGGGCCGGCCTATCTTGGGTCGCAGATGTTGTTAGAAAACGATGGTTCTCCTTGCTATACGGCTCTGGAAGGAACGGGATATGAAAGCAGATTTCCCAAACCTGATAATGTTGTGAGCCAGACGAGCGATGATGTCGGCCAGATTTTTAACGACAGCGTCGGGACGGTTAAAGATGCGACCAAGAATATTTTTGATATGCTGTCCGGAAGTGTTAAAAATCTTAAAAGAAAGTAGAATGACAGTCGGAGAACAAATTTTAACGCAGGTGCAAGAAGCAGCGAAAATGAAGCAGGAGCTTGTTTCGCTGCTTGTTCCTTTTGCGGCAACGGATACGTTATTGTATTTATCCGATGTTTCAAATGAGAAGACGCAAAAGGAGGTTGGTGACGCAATTAAATCGGCAAATGAAATTATGGGAACAAAATTTGTGCCGGTTTTAGGGGTGGAAGTTTGCCGGCAGAATATTGAACAACAAGAGATTGTTCGGCAGTATTTGGAAAAAACAGATGATTATAGGTTTGCCGTGGTATATTTGACTGCAACTGAGTTGCGTTCAGTTTTAGCCGGTGTGTTGCTGGCGAATCGGGCTTTATCGGCAGATGATGTTTTTCGGTTGGCTTTTGCGGAAGAATTGGCGCAGCAGGAGCGTTGGGGTAAGGACAAGGAAACAAAGAAAAGACAACAAGCTATAAAACAGAAAATAATTGAATTGGAAAAGGTTTGTAATGAAAGAAGTTTATTTGAAAATTGAAGGACGGGTGCAAGGAATCGGTTATCGGCGCTGGGCGGTGGCAAAAGCACAGGATATTGGCGGAATTTCGGGCTGGGTCAGAAATGAAGATGACGGAAGCGTGGAGATTTTGATGTGCGGCGAGGAAGATAATATCAATGAGATGATAAAATATTGTTATCGTGGCCCAATGTTTGCCCGGGTGGATAAAATTTCTTTTTTGCCAGGGGTGCGAAATTATTTTTTGCCGCAAATTGAGCCGGGAAAATTTATTCGTATTTAAGGGTATATCCTAAAAGTTACAAAGCAGGTTAATTGTTTTGGGTTATGCAGTGCATATTTGTAGGCTGTTGAGCCGTAATGTCAGGAGAAAGAATATGCGCGTGGATAAAACAGTTGAAAATGTCAGGTCTTGCCTTTGTTTGAAGTGTCCGTCTTATTCGTCCCGTTGTAAATTGAAAAACGGGCAGGAAATTCCTTTTGATGTTTCGCATTTGCAACATTTGGAAGTGATGTTTTGTGCTTTTGAAAAAAGCAATTGCATACATGAAAATCAGGGTTGTTTGTGTGCAAAGTGTATGGTGCATAAAAAATATGCTCTTAATAATGAAGATTATTGCTTGAATACCGGCGGCGTGTTTTAATTTTGATGTGGCGGGGTGCAATATGCAGAAACCGACAGAAATTGAAAGCGGCAGGGCTGAAAAGAATTTTTTGCAATTATATAAAGTTGTGACCGAACGGGAAAAATTTTTGAATAATGAAGCCCGTATAATGCAATATAGCGCTGTTTTGCGGTATTTTACCAAATTTTTGCAAGGCAGGGAAGAATATACGTCCGAAATTGCGGAGGTCTTGTATCAAGTTTATGCAAAACTTGGCGATATTTATTATGAAGAAGCTTTACAAAATCAAGATAATAGTAAATACTTTCTCGCAACCGAGTATTTTAACCAGGCGTTGACGTATGCCGGGAATATGGCGGAAAAGAATTATGTTTTATTGATTTTGAAAGATTTATATTTTTATTTGAATGATGAAGATGCTTATGTTCGCGTGGAAGATATGTGGGCAGATAGTCATAGTAAGGAGGATAAATTTGCCGCGTATATGTTGTTGGCGCAAAATGCCGATGTTTCGCATATAAAAGCGCAATTTTTGGAAAAAGCATTGGATGAAGTTATGGCGCAGAAAGAAAGCGTGTATGAAAAATATCAAGATACGCTTTATATTTGTAGTCAGCTGGCGGCGATTTATGAGATACAGGGAGAAAAAGATAAAGCTGTGCGTGTGAAGAAATTGCGCGAAAATACGTTGAAATTATTGAACTAACCGAATTTAGGAGGCTGTTATGGCATTATATACGACTGATTTGTTAATTTTGGGTTCCGGACCGGCCGGATATACGGCAGGCATTTATGCGGCGCGCGCCGGGGTTAAAACGATGATTGTTTCCGGCAATCAGGAAGGCGGACAATTAACAATGACGTCCAGTATTGAGAATTTTCCGGGATTTGCCGAAATTAGCGGTTTTGAGCTGATGGATAAGATGAAACAGCAGGCTTTGAATTTGGGCGTTCAATTTGTTAATGACAGTATTGTTGAAGTTGATTTTGCCCGTCGCCCGTTTGAGTGCAGTTCGGAAAACGGACATTCATATAATGCAAAAGCCGTTATCGTAGCAACAGGGTCTTCGGCGAAGTGGCTTAATATTCCTTCGGAAAAGAAATATCTTGGGTATGGCGTTTCTGCCTGTGCGACGTGTGACGGCTTTTTTTACCGCGGTAAAACGGTTGCCGTTATCGGCGGCGGCAATTCTGCCGTTTCTGAGGCTCTGTATTTGGCAACGCTGGCAAATAAAGTTATTTTAGTACATCGGAGACATCAACTCCGGGCAGATAAAATTTTGCAAGATAAATTATTTGCCAATAAAAAAATTGTTCCGGAATGGAATAGCGTGGTTGAGGAGATCTTGGGAGAAGATGAACCGCGTAAAGTTACCGGTTTGAAAATCAGAAATATTGAGGACGATAAAGTAAAAACACTTGATGTTGACGGGGTTTTTGTCGCTATCGGACATTTGCCGAATACGGCGATTTTTAAGGGAAATCTTATACTGGACGGTAAAGGGTATATTGTTACGCACGAAAACAGTTCGGCAACGGATGTTGAGGGGATTTTTGCAGCCGGAGATGTCAAAGATCCGAAGTATAAGCAGGCGGTTATCTCTGCCGGTAGCGGGGCTGTTGCGGCGATGGATGCAATAGAATTTTTGGATACCGCCGATAATTAAAATCTGCTGTTAATCGTGTAAATACAGTATTTGTCATTTAATCTGTATTTTAGGTTAAATGTGAGTAATTCGTTTTGATAAAAGTTCCTTCCGCAGCTTCGGTAAAGGAGAATATCTGGTTTTGTGTTAATAGCGCCAATTATTGTATAACGATTTATCGGGATATACATGTGATATAGAGATTCGTTAAAAGCTTTCAGAGTGGTAAAATCTGTCATTGTTTGGTTAAGCAGGGTGATGTTATCGTTTAGATAGGGGAGAATAATGTTGGCGTCAAAGTGTTCCAAAACAAGAAGTTGTTGATGCGAATCTTGCGGGAAAAACCGGTTGATGGCGTGGGCGCTGCTTTCTAATTGGTATAAGTAAGCTTTGTCTTTTAGTTTGAATTGGATATTAGGGTTAAATATGAGAGCTGATGCAACCAGAGCAAGGGGAAGAAAGGTTGTTTTAGTTAAAGTTCTGTTTGAAGCCGATAGCCAAAAAGCGGCGATAAAGCCGATGTATAAAAACAGATGATGATGGATTGCGCCGTGATAGATAGAGGTGAAGAGGATAATCAGTTGTGTGTAGAATGTTATTAAAAGGAAAAAGGCAGAATAAGCGTGGTTTTTTATGAATAATATGAGCGAATATATAAAGAGAGCGGTATATGTGTAAATATTGAGCGGCGCAAGAGCTTTTGTAATATCAAGTTGCAGGGAGTTGGATATGGGCGTGTATTGGGGAATATTGCGGTCGTAGTCGTAAAATTGAAGAATGAGAAATAAACATTCTATAAGTGCGAAGTTTAAAGTATAAAATAATGGGCGAAAGTTTTGTTTTGCGGAAGAATAATAGTTTTGCAGGTTTTCAAACAGATAAATACAGCCAAGGGATAGAGTAAGGAATATGCCGATAAGGTTTGTGTTGGCGAGAAGAAAAAGCGTGAACAGGTAGAACAACTGTTTTTGATGGCGTTTGGGGTAAAGAGCCAAAGCCGTAAATAGAAGCAGAATTGTTAGGGAATAGCTACGGGCAAAAGCGGTGTAAAGTTGCAGAAACGGGGCGGAAAAAGTTATCAGATATTTTATATATGTCGGGAATGGTGCGTATTTGTATAAAAGATAAAATGCGCTGAGAATAAGTATCAGATTGAGAAAATATAGTGCATACGGGTATAAAAAGTTAAATTTAGCTAAAGGCATTAGCAGGAAATACCATAAAAACGGGTGTCCTTCAGTTTTGCTGACAGCAAAGATTTCCGCCGGGGACAGGTATCTTGCGATATTCCAGGCGTGCGCTTCATCGTAGTTGGGCGGACAATTCCAGTTTATCCATAGTGCGGCTGCCGTTAAGGCTAAAAAGCCAATGATGTAAAGATGATATTTCAGCAACCGGTTCATTTTCAGACATTAAATAAGAAGTTGAGTAAATCTCCGTCTTTAACAATATAGTCTTTACCTTCGGAACGTATTTTTCCGGCTTCTTTGCAACCTTGTTCTCCGTGGTATTTGATAAAGTCATCGTAAGAGATGGTTTCGGCGCGAATAAAGCCGCGTTCAAAATCCGAATGGATAATGCCGGCGCACTGCGGCGCTTTTGAGCCTTTAAGAAAGGTCCAGGCGTGGACTTCTTTGGGTCCAGCGGTAAAGTATGTTTCAAGCCCCAACAGTTCGTAGCCAGCTTTGATGATTTTTGCCAATCCGGTTTCTTCCAGGCCTAAAGCGGAAAGAAATTCTTTTTTTTCTTCTTCACTATCAAGTTGGGCAACTTCTGATTCAATGGCGGCGGAAATAATGACAGCTTTGGCGTGTTCGTTTTCGGCTTTGGCAAAAACTTTTTCAGAATAAGCATTGCCGGTTGCGGCGCTGTCTTCATCTACGTTGCAGACATAGAGAACAGGTTTTGAGGTCAGAAGCTGGAGCATTTTATATTGTTTCCAAGCGTCTTTATCTTCCGGTGACGGAGCGGCAGTGCGTGCCGGTTTGCCTTCTTGCAGAGCTTTAATAATCGGTTCCATAACTTTGGCGCGGACAGCGGCTTCTTTGTCTCCGCCGGTTTGGGCGCGTTTTTTAGTTTGTTCAAAGCGTTTTTCCAGTGATTCCAAGTCGGCAATCATCAATTCCGTTTCAACGATTTCGGCATCGCGAATCGGGTCAACGCTGCCTTCAACATGGGTAATGTTGCTGTCTTCAAAGCAACGCAGGACGTGAATAATGGCGTCTGTTTCACGAATATTGGCCAAAAATTGATTGCCGAGCCCTTCGCCTTTGGATGCGCCTTTTACCAAGCCGGCTATATCAACAAATTCAAGTTGGGTCGGTACAATGTTTTTGGGGCGGACGATGTCAGCCAGTTCTTGTAACCGTTTATCCGGTACGGCAACGCGGCCGGTATTCGGTTCAATCGTGCAGAACGGAAAGTTGGCAGCCTGTGCGGCAATGGTTTGGGTTAGTGCATTAAAAAGAGTTGATTTACCTACATTCGGGAGGCCGACAATGCCACAATTAAAGCCCATTTTGTTACTCCTAGAATTATTATATGCTATATGCGGGTTATACTAAAACTATGTAGGTTTTGCAACAGAAAAATAGCCGGTTTTACGGTTTTGACCAGATTATTTGCTGTTGTGCATACCGACAAGGTTGGAATAGTGGGTGATGCCTTTGTTTATTAGTTCGTTGATGGTTTTTGCGATAAAATCTAAACGTTCTTGCAGAATTTCCATTTCTGCTTTAGAAAAGCGCGATAAAACAAAGTTTACCGTATCCGTATGATGCTCCTGCGGCGAGCCGACGCCAATGCGGATGCGATTGTAATTTTGCCCAATTTGCGAATCAATGTTTTTCAAACCATTGTGTCCGCCGGCAGAGCCGCCGATTTTGGCTTTTAATTTACCTAAGGCCAAGTCTTTGTCATCATGAATAACAATGATGTTTTCCGGGGGAATTTTATAAAAGTTGGCCGCTTTAATTACCGAATTTCCGGAAAGATTCATAAAAGTTTGCGGTTTTAAGAGCAATGTTTTTACGTTATCAATGTTGCCTTCGGCGAGCAGACCGTCAAATTTATTTTTGTAAGGGGAAAAATTATAGCGGCTGTGTATTTCATCAGCCGCCATAAAACCTATGTTATGGCGGGTTTGCGCATATTCTGCGCCCGGATTGCCTAATCCTACCACCAAAAACATCTGATATTCCTTAATTATTTACGCATAAAGTCAACGTGAATAGGCATATCGGATACGGGGTCAAACTGAACATCTTTGCAGATAACCTTTTCAGACTTGCCGTTTAAGGAAATCGTAATAACCGATTTATAAAAGTCACGAAGGTCAAGCGCTTTTTCCAATTCAACCGGGTGCAGGCTGATGTTTACGGCATTTTTCTTGCCGCCATAGATGACTGCGGGGATACGCCCTTCTCTACGACATGCACGAGCTGCCCCCTTACCTGCTTTTTCACGCAAATTTGCATTAAATGTAATTTCTGTCATTTCTTTATTCCTTAATTTTAGAGTAAATCAAAACCTTGCGACCTCCAGGGGTGCCGCTTGGTGTATATTTTTATAGCCGTTTTGTTTTAAAAATCAAGTTCTTTTTATGAAGAAAGAGGGGATGTCCCCTCTTTCTTAATTTTGCTGCGGAATATCCGTTGCTTTCTGGCTTTTCAGATAATTTTTCTTATCTTTAAGGAACATTACAATTCCGACAGGAATGGATAATGTATAAAGAGCGGTCAGAATTCCTAAGGTTAACCAAGTTTGGGTAAACAGGAAATTTGCCATTAGCGCAACAATGATAAGCAAGGGAATCGTCATTGACGCTTTGATACGAGTCTTTTTTAAGGATATGGTCGGAATCCGACTCGTCTCCAGATAAGAAACAAAACACATCCACAGACCGCAAAAAAGATGGGTGCGCAAGTATAATTCCGCTTCGGAAGGGCCAAAACAGATAAGCAGCGGCATCGTAATCATTGCGGCGGCGGCAGGTGCGGGAACACCGGTAAAATAATGTGACCAGTAGGGAGGAATAGTTTTATCTTCCAGCATGGTGTTGAACCGAGCCAGACGCATTGCCATACCCATGGCATATAACAGGCAGAAGAACCAGCCGATTTTGGGCAGGTCAAACAAACACCATTGATACATCAGAATGGCCGGAGCTACGCCAAAGCTGACAAAATCGCTTAGAGAATCGAGTTCGGCGCCGAATTTTGAAGAGGCTTTCAGCATGCGAGCCAAACGTCCGTCCAAGCCATCAAACAAGGCCGCCAAAAAAATGAATAAGACGGCTTTGCTCCAGTCTTCCAGGATAGAGTAACGAATAGACGTGATACCGGAGCAGAGAGCCAACATCGTTACGATGTTAGGCACGAGCTTACGGAACGGAACGTCCGATATTTTATTTTTGGAAAAACGAAGTTTCCGGTTAATAGGTTTCATTTATATACCTTTCTTAAAAAATGTGCCGAAACGTTGTTTCTGCCGCACAAATGAACTTAATGTGATATGCGTTGCATATCATACCTTAAAAAGTGTAGCCATAAATAATAAAAAGACAAGTTTTATGTTGCATTTATATTTTTTTGTTTGTATAAGGTTTTTGAAATGAGATGCGCTTGTGGCGGAACAGGTAGACGCTGCAGACTTAAAATCTGTTGGGAGCAATCCCGTGCCGGTTCGATTCCG
>CALXYD010000001.1 GCA_944392865.1 uncultured Alphaproteobacteria bacterium | reverse complement strand
TATCAAAAACGTATTACTGCATGGCAACAACGTTGTAAAGACGTTGACGATTTATGCGAGATAATTATCGCTAAAAATTCAGGAGGTACCTGTGGTAGTGTCAGTATGCGCTTTGACAGGAATACAGGTTCGTTTTGGGAAGAGAAATGAATTTAATTATCGTTATATCCGTGTTTAAGAGTATCTAGACAACCTTTCCAATATTTTTCTCTATCTTTGATTTTTTGATCATCATACGATGGACTGAAATACTCTAATAAAGTAAATTCAAAATATTTTTCAAAATATTTTTTACCTTCTTTCTGGTGTAATTTTCTTAATTCTTTATTTCCACCATGTATCGTATTATAATAACACTCCCATCTCTGTTGAACGCCATCTTTCCCTGTAGCAGAGCCTATGTAAAGTTTTCCTGTATTTGTATCTGTTAAACAATATACTCCTTTTATTTTACTTAATGCTTCAAAATACGTTGGCATGATTTTTCCGCTTAATATATCTGCTAATTTACTGAATTTCAGATGAACTTTGTCATAACCCTCAAATTTTTCTCCGCTATACAAACATGGTAAAATCTCTTTAATATAACACTTATCTATATATTCATTTAAATCAAATACATATTTATATGGTATATTGCCTTTGTCACACTTTATTATTAAACGTCCAAATAGTGGGGCGTATTTTTCTATAATCTCAACTCTGGCATAGTCCTGCTTTGGAATATCGACGATTTTTCCAGCAGAAACAAATAACCATTCATCATTTTTGGTTGTTCTAAGAAAACTGAAGGCTAGCTGTCCGTATTCATATTTTTTTGTATCTTTTCCCCAATTTTTACCCCATCCCCAAAAGGAACATTCTTTACATAATCCGGTTTCTTTCTCTTGTTCCGAATGTTTTAGCCATCTATCTAGATAAGATTCATTGTCATCACCTGGTTTTATATTTAATTCAATTTTGCTATTTTTAATTTCTTCATCTGTTAAATGTAAAATATTATTTAATAATAAGTTCATTGCTATTTCTCCTTTTTTGCAGTTTGTTCGATTTTCTCAATTTAATCTCTCGTTGTAAGTGATTACTAAATTATTTTTCGGCCCATTTATAAAGTTCATCCATTAATAGAACCATAGCATAAGTGTCTTGTCCACAATATTTGAATAAGTCAGTAAACATTTGTTGGCTTTCTTCGTCTGTTTGTTTGCCCTCTAAAAAGGCTAAATATTTGTTCATAGCATCGCCACCATTGGCAATGTTCATACCTTTATATGACAAATTGGAAAAAGCAGGCAGCACATATTTAATTGAAGCAGAACTTTTTTGTTTCGGACTGTATAAATAACGGTTTCTGAAAGGTATTAATTGATCAACGATTCGTTCATTGATTGCTAAAATATCTTTACTTAAATCAGGGAATAAGGCGGCTAATTCTTTGTTACGCGTTTTTTCGAATTGCTGATTATAAACCACAACTGAACCTTTTTTGCCGCAACTTTTGACCAATGTTTCGGCTAAGTTGCGTCGTGGATCGGATTGTTCTTGGTGTAAAAATTCTATATGTTCTAACTCTCCATGAGGTGCTTTTTGAATATGAAGTGAAAATTGAAATGGAATTTGCGAGTATGGCGAAGTGTTATCATACATTGGGATGGCAGACATAACAGTTTCATAATCCAGATAATAAAGCGGATATTCCAATCCTGCTAACCATTCTTTTATCTTGTTTTTTTCAACATGAATTTTATTGTTCAAAAAACAGTCAAGATCAATTAATTGTTTATCGGTTGTACAATAAGAAAGTGGTAGGTCTTCAATATTGCATGAGTGAGTATTGTTGTAAAACTCATCTGCTTTGGCAGCGCTTAGCAAATCAAATATAGAATATTCAGGGACATCTCTTCCGCAATAGCTATAAAACGGACACTCTGAGCAACTTGAATGGAACGGTATTTTGGGAGTATCCGACATTGTTTGATATGTGAGAAAGGTTTTAATATTTAATTCAACTTCTGATTTTTTTAGCAAGACTTCTTCTGTTACATCTTCCTCAATGAATAATTGCTTAATATTAAGTGCTCCGTGGCGAACATAATCTTTGTTAAGATGTAATACTTTGCAGTGTTTAATCGGATAACCGGCATTTTCAAACACATATTTTTGGAAAGCGAGGTCATCAATATAGTAATCTTTAACAGAACTTGCTGATTTAATTTCTATTATATCCCACGTAGCACCCTTTTTTATTAAAATGTCAATCAGACAAAAACACCCGTTTGATAATTTTGCAGTAGCTTCAAAGATGACATTATTTTTTTTACTTAATTCTTTTGTTAATTTTGCTCTTTTCTCAATATCCCAACTTTCGGTTTCTATCATCAATCCTTTGGGATAAAAATTGCGTGCCAAATTTTGTACCTGATTGCCAATATCAAATGTGGTGAGTGTTGTTTCATCATATTGAGGTATCAATTCTTTGTGATTTTTCTTTAACCATAGTGCTTTAATGCAATCTACCCCCATTAAATAATCAGATTTTGACAGATACATAGGTTAGTCCTTTCGTTTTTTCTTTTATCATACAGATTATTGGTTAAATTTTATTTTATAATTCGAGTATGACAAATTGTGACGGATAAAGAGTATAACTTTATATTCGTAGATATGATATATTTGATTTTGCAATATAATGTATATTGTTTATAAAGAAAATTTATGTCGTTTTTGTATTTTATCAATTTTGATTGATATTAATAAAATATTTTACTTTTAGTGGTAGCTTATTATTATAAAGAAATAAGGGAGTATCCTATGGATAAACAGATTGTTGAAATATCAAATGATGGGTTTTCTTTATTTCTGCATAGAGGTTTTTTGGTTGTATCAAATCAAGAAGCTTCCCTAAATACTGAAATTCCACTTGATAATATTTTATCCTTAATCATAAGTGCTCATAATATTACTTTGTCTAAAAATATTATTAATGCAATAATTGAGCAAGGAGCAAATATTATTTTGTGTGGAAAAAATTATATTCCATGTTCTATTATAATGCCTTATGCAGGACATTGGCTTATTGCTCCTAGAATCCAAAGACAAATTCAGTGCTCAAAACCGCTACAAAAGAACTTATGGAAAAGTATTGTTCAGCATAAGATTTATAATCAAGCTCAGATTTTAGAATTATTTTTTCCTGATCACTCTAGCATCGCACGCCTTAAACAATTAGCTAAAGAGACTCTTAGTAATGATGCGAGAAATAATGAAGGCAGAGCTGCTTCACTTTATTTCAAATCTTTATTTGGAAAAAATTTTGTAAGAGATAGACTAAGTGATGATATTAATATTCTATTGAATTATGCGTATATTGTCTTGAGAGCTATGATTATTAGAGCTATTTGTGGTAATGGATTACTGCCTTTTTGTGGCTTAAAACATTGCTCCAAAACTAATATGTATCCTCTTGCTGATGATCTGATAGAGCCGTTTAGACCTTGGGCTGATATGCTTGTTTTTGAAGAGATAAAACATTTAGATTCAATCAATCATATTGAATTGACACCTGAAATAAGACGACGATTGACAGGAATAATTACTATGCCTGTAAGAAATGAAAAAGGTTGTGTATCCTTAAATGATGCTGTTTTTGATTTTGTTAGTAGTCTAGTTTCCTGTTTTGAAGATAAAAAGGTTAAATTGAGATATCCCTTGATGGAAGACCTCGTTGCCTAATTAATCTCTGATATAGTTTATTTTACGTTTGACACTTTGCAAGAGTTGTTATAGTTGACCGTCTAATTAATCTCTGATATAGTACCACCGAATCAAATCGGTAACTCTATTTAGTTATAGTTGACCGTCTAATTAATCTCTGATATAGTCCCGTTAGGGCGATTAAAATCGGGTGGGCAGTTATAGTTGACCGTCTAATTAATCTCTGATATAGTTCAGGAGCTTCAGGAATCTGTTGAAAAAACGTTATAGTTGACCGTCTAATTAATCTCTGATATAGTCCTTGACGCTATTGACAAGCTCTTTAAAGAGTTATAGTTGACCGTCTAATTAATCTCTGATATAGTCAAAATCGTATTGCCTTCCTTATTTATTAAGTTATAGTTGACCGTCTAATTAATCTCTGATATAGTTGACGGGCAGCAGAAAGAGCTTGTTTTTCGGTTATAGTTGACCGTCTAATTAATCTCTGATATAGTGACAATTGCCGTATATTATGCGGGGAACGTGTTATAGTTGACCGTCTAATTAATCTCTGATATAGTAAATTCACGGAACGACTGAGGAGGCCTAAGGTTATAGTTGACCGTCTAATTAATCTCTGATATAGTGAGGATTGTATTGCCCTCTTTGTTTATTAAGTTATAGTTGACCGTCTAATTAATCTCTGATATAGTTTTTTGCGCTTTATCTATACCAACAGATATGTTATAGTTGACCGTCTAATTAATCTCTGATATAGTCGGAGGGGCAAAAGAATTTTTAGACCGGCTGTTATAGTTGACCGTCTAATTAATCTCTGATATAGTTCGGCAACCGGGGACACGCTGGACAGTTTGGTTATAGTTGACCGTCTAATTAATCTCTGATATAGTCCGGACAGCCTCACAATAATGCACAGCCTGGTTATAGTTGACCGTCTAATTAATCTCTGATATAGTAATGGCAACCAACAAACAAAGGACTTGGAAGTTATAGTTGACCGTCTAATTAATCTCTGATATAGTATACCAGAACTGGACGCTTGAAACGGACGAGTTATAGTTGACCGTCTAATTAATCTCTGATATAGTCCGGCGTGTTTAGCGTTGAAAGCATATTTGGTTATAGTTGACCGTCTAATTAATCTCTGATATAGTTGCACGAACATCATTGATACACATACAACGGTTATAGTTGACCGTCTAATTAATCTCTGATATAGTTTGTTATAGTTTTTGTCGCCAAAAGCGCTTGTTATAGTTGACCGTCTAATTAATCTCTGATATAGTCAACGCCAACACCGCCCTCTTCGCCAACAGGTTATAGTTGACCGTCTAATTAATCTCTGATATAGTTCAAAATGGCAAGACCGAGTTTTAAGAACCGTTATAGTTGACCGTCTAATTAATCTCTGATATAGTATAACACAGTATAAACCCCTGAAATTAAAATGATTTCAGGGATTTATTTTGATAAAAAAGGCAGTTAATGTATCTCTAAAATAACAATAATTGTCCGTTTTTTTCGCGAATCTCCTCTTCATTCTCTTCATAATTTTTACCTAAGTAATTTTCCGTCATCAAATATTGTTTATCAGTTATGTAAACGAAAGATACTGATGCATTATCCGGAACAAATTTGGATAATTTTTTGGTTAAAGTTTGCCCAACCGACAAACTCTTTACCGGTTTAATGTAAACCGAAAATTGCTTCATCATAAAGCCTTCATCTAAGAGAATATTACGAAAACGTGTAGCTTTGCGCATTTCGGTTCGAGTTCTGACCGGAGCATCAAACATACAAATTATCCACATCATAGACCAGCCGGTTAAGGTTTTAAGCCGCTTTTGACGAGCCATTACTCAATACCTTATGTTTTTTCTTTATCTTGCCAAATGGGGTTAATTCTATTTTTCTTGCTCTATGTTTGCATAACCATTGTGTACTTTTATCTTCTAATAAAATTGGAAGCATATATTTCGGTTTAGCTGTGCTATTTTCTCCATTTCTGGCATCATTTGATAGTTTTATGCCCAATTGATTTCTACCAAACCTGAATTTAACAATTTCTGCAATACAACGCTGTTTATCTGTATATTCTTTCCATTCTTCGGGTGTATCTAGTTCAAGTAAATCCCCTTGCTGAACAGACCATATAATTTTCCCCCCATCTTGTTGCCATTGGGGTACAAAATCTTTTTGGTTTACATCAAAAAGCCTTACCACCTCACCATTGACTTTTTTATTTTGCTCATAAATTTCCATGCAATAGTTATTTTGACCTTCATAAGCCACTCCGTGTTTGGGAATGTAAACAAGAGATGAATTGTTTCCATAACTCTTAAACTTATCACCTTTCCACAGGCCTTTTTCTTGGATAATATAAAAGGCTTTAGTTAAAATGCGGCTTTCAGTTATAGCTATTTCTTTTTTACCTTCAGACACGGCTTTTTCATTCTCTGCAATTAGAATTTGTTCCGCAGTATTTGCATAAAGTTCAAAGTCTTTGACTAATTGGGCTTGTTTGACTTTGTCTTCGGCAATGTGTTCATCCCACTTATCTTTTATCGAATCGGGAATAAGCAATTTGTTTAGATCTTTCATCGACTTAACAACTTGCAATATTTTGCGAGAATAAACCGTAATTAAGGATTTTTTATCATCCGGATTGATGCATAAAACTGTTTTTCCTGTGTCTTTATGGAATTGTCCTGCTTTGCTATGTTCGGGTTTATGAGAAACATTAACCTTTTTCAAAATATCAATCACGTTGCGGCGAAACTCTCCGACAGAGGAAATGCTTGTTAATGGAAGTGGTATATGTTGGTGAGGCAAATCCACCTCATTAGCCATCTTTTGTATCATAGAACGATTCATGCAAGCAATAGTTATGGCATCCATAGCATGATGTCTATGATCAATTCTTGGTTTTGCTAGCCATTCTTTATTTTTTTCTTTATTTACAAACTTCCAATCACCATCAATATTAGGTCTATCCGTTCCATTTATTACTTCGCCCGTATCTTGTTCTATCCAGTATGGAGAACAATCTATATATCTTGGAATATCAAGTCCCATAAGCTCATATTCTAATCCTTGTAAATTCCAACAACGACGCATTTGAGCTGTTTGAGAACCTTTAATCGGAAGTATCCTATTATGAATAATTTCTTCGCTGTCTTTGCTATCAACAATTGCTCTTAAATATCGTGCGGCCATTTTTGAGACATAACGTGTATCCGTTAGATAACGCGTTGTTTCTTCAGCATCTCCTTCATCTTCAAATTTTTCTCTAGCGTCAGCTTCAAAACGCCATGCTTTAGCGGGTGTCCTCTCACGGGCATTCTTCAGAATTTCTCGGATAAGTTCTTCTGGTTTTTGACCTTTGCCGACAAAGTAATCATAGGCAAAATCATTCCCTTTAGCATTATTATCATTGCGGTTTACCAGGCAAAGGTTGTTATAGGTATCCGTTCCGCCTTTAGCTTGAGGAATAATATGTTCTATTTCAAAACCGGAAAAATTACGGGGAATGCTAACCGTTGGGTCGTAGGCATCTTTCCATCCTTGTTCCTTGGCAAGTTTATATTTTAAGATATTTTGATAATTGATAAAAAGTTTATGGTCTTTTAAGTATTTTTTTGCTTCTTCGTTAAGTTTTTCATTATTTTTTTGCATTTGTTCTAAGCGGTTTTTATTTTTAGTAGACATACCGACATCTCGACCAAGCTCAATATTAATATCATAAGGTTTGCCGTAAATGCGGATTATATCATTAATCACCAAACGGAGTTGATTTAAAATCATATGGACGGCCGGATTGGCAATTTTCCCCCACTGAACCTCGTCTGGATTTAAGTTTTTATTGTTTTTTATCATTAAAGGGGGCAGTGGTTGAGTATCTGCTTGTAAAATTTCGCCATAATAAGGTAGCTTTTGGCTTTTTCCTTGATTTTGGCGGGCAATCTCTTCTGAGGCCATAAAGCGCGGATCATGCTGAGCTAGCTCATCGGTTATTTCTCGATGGGGGATAACTTGTTCTTTTAATTTTTCTAAAATAATTTTCGAAGCACTTTCTCCTAACATTCCGCGACCTTTGGGAAGTTTGGTTAGTAGCTTACCGATTTCTTTATCATCATCAATTTTTAAAATCGGTTTTAAGTGCGTTATTAGCTCGTCCTCACTATATAAGCGACCATTCTTATCATTGGGGTTTATCGGATTGGCTAAAAAGTCAACAAATTTTGACAATTCATCAAAAGACAGGTTGTGTATATATTCTATTTCTGAGAATTCGGGACGTGAGTATAAATAAGCTTTGATGTTTTTCTCATCAAGTAAAGATATTTTTTGTTGAGCGGAAAGACCTAACAATTTTTTGATAGCAGACTTTCCTGCATTTTTACCTTTCAATAAAAGCTCGTTGATGATTTTATCTCTTTCTTCTAAAGTCAGCTTACGTTTATCAGTATCACTCAAAATGCGGATATTGTTTACTTCTTCATAAATACGTCTTAATTCCGATAAAGGATGAGCTTTTAATAATCTGTCTTCATCTCTGAAATAAATACATTTTCCGGTAGCATACGGGGCCGGCGGACGCTCATAAAATAAAATATCGTAAATTTCTTTTTTCAGACCTTCTTTTTGCATTTGGATAAAATATTGAGCCTGAGTGTCCCAAATTTGATTAAACTCATCTTTTACCAAATAACGGGGAATCGCATAATCAACAATATGTTGCGTTAAGGCGTGCTTTTTTTGACGGATTATTCTTTTGTCTGGATCCTTTTGTTTACCTTCTTCATTTTTTTCATATCCTTCACAAATCCGTTTGTAAAAAAACTCACCAATTGTTTTGGATTTGCTTTCTTTTAAATGTTCTGCCATCATATCATAAGCTGATTTTTTAGCCTTTGATTTTTCTCCCTCTTCTAAGACTTCTTCTTGCATTTCTTCCGATGCAGAAACGAATCCAGCTCCACGATGCTTTGCCATGTGAAGAATTGCTCGTCCGACATAATTAGGATTAGCTAGCATACCATTAACCGCATCAAAGCGAATCTTATAAGGAGATTTTGCTCGTAAACGCTCAGTCCCTTCAGGGGTGCTATTTACCCAAAGATGGTTTTCAAAAAGTTTTTTTGCTAGTAATTCCAGACGTTGACGAGTGCGGACCTGATTTTTACGCATTGTGCGTTTCAAGCGGCGTTCTTCTGCGCCTTCTGAGACATTAAAAATACGAACTCCGGCATCAATGATATTTTGGGGATTATTTTGTTCGTCTAATCCAACAATGGCACTACCAATTGATCCTACACCTAAATCTAAGCCAAGACGATATTTCATGTGCTCTCCTTACCTTCCTATTGTAAACATTACATAAAACAACCTATAATATTATTCTTGACATTTCAATCAAAACATATATTGTTTATACAGTATATGTTTTGATTTTTTCAGAGATTAATTAGACGGTCAATGCATATATAATAAGGCTTTATGCCGCAAGATGAGGGGGTGAGTGATTACCCCCATTATTTTTTAGATTTTATCCAAAATAATCTGGTATTTGTGAAGGAATTTTTGAAAGAGCTTGGTTGCATCTTTGTTATCTAAAGTTTTGGGCAATTTAAGCGTGACGTTATCAGTATTAACTTGTTTGCTCGAAGTGTCGATAATGCAATATTTGTTGTTTACTGCTACCATTGCTTGGCTATTATAAAATTGTCCGACCTCATCAAAAATTATAGGCACAATGATTTTTCCGGTATTATCCATATATCCCCAATGGTTATGGCGTGAAACAGCGGCTATATCTTCTTTGGGTAAATACCCTATTTCAAAACATGTTTTAGATAGGTCTTTTTTCATATTATTGATGTGACGATAGTTATAGCCTTCTTTTCTTATTTTTATTCTCCACAAACTATCTGTTGGGCAACCTGCATATTTAATATAATTATCGTATGCCTCAATTATACTGTTTTTTCTGTCAACTAAAGCCTGAGCTCCTTTTATTTTAACAACGGCAATGTCATTATAAAAGTACCCTATTTGGCTATATTTGATAGGTAATATTTGTTTTCCTGTTGTTAAAGAATATGTTCCCCAAAATTTTCCTTGTTTTACATTAACATCAATAGATGTTGACTTATTTATACATCCCATTATGGCACCATACCTTTTGGTACCTTGCGTGTCGATTGCATATTCATATCCTAAAGGGATATCTTGAATGTCATTTGCTGTAATATCCGCTTCTTTAAAGATAAATCCAGTTATCTGATTATTTTTAATATCTATAATTCCCCACATATGGTTATGTTTTGCTATTCCGAAATTTTTATAAAAATATAAGGCATTGTATTGTGGGGATATTACCTCTTGGTTGTCATATGTATACAAGCCCCATTTGCCTGATATTTGAGCTGAAAAATAATACGAACCTAATGTATAAATATTTGTATAGTTAAAGGGAACATGGATTTTTGTTTTTATATCAATAATTCCGTATTTTTTTCCTTTTTTTGCAATAAATAAGCCTTTTTTTGATTGAATTTCGCTTAATTCATCGTAAATGCAACTTATGTAAAGGTTTGCATGTTCATCTATTATTCCATATTTATTGTTATGGCAAATTTCGAATAATTCTTCGTTGGTATGGTGGTGTAGTAATCTTTCTATTAATTGGTATTTAGCCGGAATGATGCTTTTACCCTCTAGGTCTTTAACTCCATATTTTCCTTCATCATCCCTAAAAATAACTTTTTCGTTTGGTGTTATGTCTTCAACCGACTTATTGGCAAAATTGATTATTTCCTTGCCATGATAGTCAATAATCGTTTGCCATGAATATGCTTTTCCTAAATACTCAAAACTTCTTTTTATGCACCAGTATTTACCGTTAGACCAATAGTCCTCAACATTTTCCAAATTAAAGTTATATTGGCTTTGTAATCTTTTTATTCGGTATTCTCTTAATTTTAACAATTTATATTTAGCATAATCGGCAATATTCTGGTTATCTGTGGTTAAATTTGCCCAATTTTCTACAGGTGCGTTACTTCTGATTATGGCATTGTAGAAGTTATTAAACAGCTTTTTATCGAATGTATGTTTCAGGCAAAATTCTTCAAAACCATACTGATTTACATATTCTTTCAAATCTTCCGCCACAAATGCGGCAAGATTATACATATAATTAAGCAAGTCGTATTTCTTATGTTTAAGCAGAATCAATATATATTCAGGAGAATGAGTCTTATTTCTGGGTAAAAGCTTCAAAATTCGTGAAATAGTAGCCCGTGATAGCAGGTTACTTTCACGTTCTAATTTGTTTTTGCTGAAAGTTAGACGTATTGGCTTTGCAAGGATAAATTTTACATAATAGAAAAAGGGCAAAGCAAATTCCAGATAGCAACAGTAATCGCCGCTTGCCTGTTTTTGACGGTAAACTTTTATCCATTTGCGAATATATAAATCCTTATATAAATGTTTTTCAGTCATCGGTACCTCTTAGGTTTATTATTTAATATAGCAACAAACAACGACAAAATATGACGTATTTAAGTTCATATCATTTCAATTATTTTTTTATGAGCTTCGGTATTATACTCAATATATCGTTGTGTCGTGGCTAGGCTTGAGTGTCCGGCAAGCTGTCTGACATCGTTTATTGTTCCTCCGGCTTGACTAATCATTTTCGCTGCTTGGGTAATAAAAGTTCTTCTGCCGCTATGAGAGGAGCATCCGTCCATATTCAGTCCCTTATACAGTAAATAAAAGAAATTAACAATTGCTTGGGCCGACATCTTCTTGTCTCTTTCAGTGGTTATTATATGTGAAGACAAGCTTGTATTATCTTGTTTTAAGTCTGTCAGTAGCTTTTTTAAGTCTTTATGTATGGGTATAATCCGACCGGAATATTTACCTTTAGATGCATTATTGGGTAAGTTAATGCTGTCTGATATATAACCTTCACTATCACAAACCATTGACCATGTAAGTTTGGATATTTCTTTGGCTCTTAAACCTGCTTTGAAGCTCAGTAAAAACATTATTTTGTTTCTGAGTGGATATCTGGTATTTTCCAGATAGGCTAAGATCATGGTTTGCTGTTTAGTATTTAATATTTTGGCTTGCTTTCCTATACTCACAATATTCTCCAAGTTATTATAATTGCACCATATTTTATATAAATTATAATGACTTTATTTTAACCATCAACGGATTTGTTGTTAGAAGCCTTGAAAAATAAGGTCTCATTATAAAATATAAAATTTCTAATAAGTTAGTATTCATCAGAAAACATAATCGTTAAGGTTCGGTTGGTGGACTCTTTATTGGTAGGATCAGGGCTATAAAACTGGTAATTGATATCGTAATAATCAATTTTCCAGAAAATCGTTCTTCCCTTAAAATCCAATGCTCCGAAATCATGTTCTCCGTATGGATCATTGCTCTTATTAAAGGAATTAAAATTTTGCACTTGTTTGATAATATTATTTATTTCATCAGGTGGTAATAGTGCTATTTCTTGTGTTATCATTACTTTTCCTCCGGCTAAAGTTGTGCGAAAGGAATCATTAAGTTTTTGTATTTTTATATGTTTGTTTTCCATTTGTTTTTCCTTAAATGAAAGGAGCCCGTAGGCTCCTTAGGTTAGATGTTGTGTTTAGGCTAGTATTTCGTGAAAATCAAAAACGTTTTTTTGCTTTTCTTCTAGCTGAACTTTATTTAATTCTTCAGGAATATATCGCTCAAAAGCATCAAGGAATGAAGCATAACTGTAGTGATTTGTATTTTTGCCCATTTCGCATTTTTGAAATGTGTTAATCTTATATTCCTTTAGAAGATATGCAAGTTTATGAGCCGTTAGAGGTCTTCCTTTATTTATTTCACCCCAAGGTCCTTCTTCTATGGCAATAAGTTCATCAATTAAAGTGGCCGATGCAATATCAAAGAACGAGTATTTCTTAAAAATTTGCAAAATATGTTTTAATAGGATATTTTTAATGCTCTCACTGTCAGGCGATGCGTCTCTAGATAGTTTTACGGCAGCTTTGACGACACGTTCTTTATCGCCAAGTATTGTGGCTATTGAAATCATACCTTCCCACACATCGCACGCTCTATCATTTAATCCGGAGATATCTTCGATAATGTTTTTACCGGCAGCATCGCCAATTTCTAACATCAATTTTCGACATTTGCTTTTAATTAACTCAAATTGCGTTTGGTAAACCCTTTCACGAAGCGGTAAGGTCTTTTCACTGGGAAGTTTGCGGCGCATGCTGATTTTAATTCCTCTATCCATAATGGTATCCGGTAGATTGTTAATTGCAGCAATAGCCATCATTGCGAATACATTGTAGTTTTTTATGGTTTCAAAATTTTTGCCCCCACTTCTCGCTACGCCAAATTTATCTTGAAAACCTACATTTATGATGTTTCTCATATCATTATTGTTATTAAAGAAGGAATCTGCTTCATCCATAAGAATTGTTGGTTGCTCTTGCTCGATTACTTTATATAAAACGGCAGGTGTGCAGTTACCAACAGACCAAGCTTTGTAGCTTAGCATTTCTAATAATTGTAATAAGGTAGTTTTACCACAACGTTTTTCTGGAGATATAATGAGTAAACGAGGTGCGTATGGAAATGATTTTAAATTATACGTTTGTAACAACCAATAGGCTATGGCTATAGCTTCTTCTTCACGTAAAATAACATGCTGTTTAATTATGGAGATTAGCTCATTAACAAGATCCAGTCCATTTACGTTGCCTTCATAGGCCGGAACGTCTTTAGTTAAAGTTTCTCTTTTGTCTTTAGTGTTTGGACTTGTTGTATCTTTAGATACATTTTGTTGTTGAAACAGTGGGGCTTGATCCAATAATGAGGTAAACTTCTCTAAATTCCAATGTTGAGGAAAAGAGTCTGCTAGATCCCATCCCTCTGGAAATTCTGTTTCTGGATAGTTTACTATATATACATCATTACTTAAATCTAAGTTTTGAGCCAAAATATTCATTGCTTTTTTTCCAGCAATATCATTGTCTGGTATAAGATAAACTTTGCGATTTTTAATCAAATCAAGGTTTAGCTTATATACTCCTTTTGCACCTCCGCTCCATGTTGTGCACCAGAATTTGTTACCATAGATTTTTTTGATGGCCTCGCATGTTTTTTCACCTTCAACAATTAGCACAGGGTGTCGTATTTTGGCGGTAAAATCTTCTTGGTTATATAGGATATTGCTTGCTAATAGTTTCTTCTGGAGCCACCCCTGCGTACCACTATTTTCTTTAACATAACTTCTTGGTAATACTATTTTGGTTCCGTCCGCTTTATCAATCCGGTCAACAATATAAATTATATTTCCCTCTAGATCTCTATATGCCCAAGAAGCAGATGCGTTTGGATTTTGCTTATATTCTGCATCTTTGGCTAAAGTTAGTAAGGTGTATGTTTTGTTTTCGTCGTATTTTAATTGTTCTATCATTTCTCTTCCTCTATTATAGTTAATTTCTTCTGCAATAAATTTTGCACTTTCTAAAAATGTTATATTTTTAATATAAGCATATAAGGATATTAGGCCTTGCCCTTTTTCTCCAGTAGCGAAATCGTGCCACTGAGCTGTTTTCATATTGATTCTAAAAGAACCTTTATGTTTATCTATTCTGGTTGGATTAAGCGGACAGTAGTCATCTCCATGGAGATCCCCACCAGGTAGCCAGCTATAAAGAAAGTTTCCGATATTAGTTTGTGCTTGTAAGTTAATATCGTTGAAATCTAATTGATATATATTATTCATACATACCTCCTAGAATTTTTTTAGCTTGACATATATTATATTTTTGTAATATATTATTTTCGCAACATTTATTGAAACTCCTTGTACCTTTCGCTAGGGATAGAGGAGTTTTATTTTTTTTACTCATTTTTACCTCCCTTTTCTAATTGTTGTTGCAGAAAGTCTAAAACAGCTTCGGTAGGATATCCTACTTTGCGTTTTCCAAAAACAAATTTACCTTTGATAATATCGGGATATTTTGTTTCTAGATTTTTGATGGTTTGAATGCTTGAGATTAAACCACAGCTAAATTCAATGAGTTGTGATCTCATAACTATTGGGTTATCTCCCCAACGTTCTTTTATTTTTTCAATTATGTTAAACGTCATGGTTTTTCCTTTCACGTTATTTACATGATTATTTACTCGAGTATGTCCACATAATAGGATAATAAATTCTTTGTTTTTATGTCCTATTATAAAAACTTAAAAAAAATTACATTTTTTATTTCAAAAGCTCTGAAAATTTTAGTAATTTTTTGATGGTTTGAATGTTTGAGATTAAACCACAACTAAATTCAATGAGTTGTGACCTCATATCTATTGGGTTATCTCTCCAGCGTTCTTTTATTTTTTCAATTATGTTAAACGTCATGGTTTTTCCTTTCACGTTATTTGCATTGTTTACATAATGATTTATTTGAGCATACTCATGTAGTAGGATAATAAATTCTTTATTTTTATATCCTATTATAAAAACTTAAAAAAAATTACATTTTTTATTTCAAAAGCTCCGAAAATTTTAGTAATTTTTTGATTTCGATATTACTGAAAAGCCAATTAAGGGTGGGAATATAATTTTTACGGATTATAGTGTCGCTTTTGTTTTTTTCTGGATTTAAATAATAGGGCAGGCCTAGTTCTTTATATATAAAAGGATAGGATATTTTTTCTTTTTGGTAATTTTTTATAAAAATGTAACAGAGTTGCAGGCTTTTATTATTTAAGAAATGTTTTATATCTTTTGATGTAAAAGGTCGCTCTTTATGGATCTTTATATTGTTTTCTTTAGCCAACTCTTTAATTTTATTCGTAATGTCTGCTTCGGTTTCTTGGTCGAAGTTTATTTCAATGTTAAATTTTTGGGGCATGAATAAGCCGAAAAGTTTTTTTTGAATGCTGTTAGAGCATTCAAAAAATAGTTCCGGCACTATTTTATATTCTTTTGTTGATTGAGGTTTATTATAAAATGCTCGGTAGTTATATATAAAAGTATTGATAATTATGTCTGCTAAATTAGGGTACATTTGTTTTTCTGGATAGTTTATTAAAGCTTCTTGCAAGACTTTTATTGCTTTTGTTTCACTTATAAAAGCACTGATATTTTGGCAAAAAGTATTGGATAATACATGCCTATATATAGAGTAACATGCATGTAATGTTGTTTCTTCTACTTCGTTTGGTGTTGTAATTAATTTAATGGGTGTAAAAATTTCTTTACAGATAAAAATATGCGATAGAAGAAGTATTGCGATGGTTTTTGGTGAAGCTTGTTTTAAGGTATCGTATTTGGATAGGTGTTTTGTTGATACATTATTCATCTTTTATCCTTTCTTCAAATTTGTCGATTGCTTTTTTTAAGGTTTCAGGTGATAAATGTGCATAACGTTGTGTCATGGCAAAGCTACTGTGCCCCATTAATTGTTGAACTACATATAAATCTGTTCCCATTTGAGCTAACCAGCTGGCGTATGTATGTCGTAACGTATGAAAAACAACTTTTTGCCGATTATCTGTTATTCCTTCGTTTAGTTTGAGGATATTGACAACATAGCCAAAGGCTTGTGAAACACCTTTTATTTTATTACCATCTTTGTTTAAAAATAGCAGGGGGAGCTTATGAGGGTATTTGCTTTTATGGGATAACATTTTAAATACCTTATCCGGCATGTAAATAATTCTTGTTTTTGTATTTTTTGTATTTCTAAGAGTTATAATTTTATTTTGCAAGTCAATATCGCTCCAGCATAGATTAAAAATTTCACCTGCTCTTAGTCCACAATATAATGATAAAATGGAAATTTCATAGAGTTGTTGGCTATGTTTTCTGAGGACGTCTAATAGTTCTTTTGCTTCTTCTTTGGTTAAAAAACGAACTCGTTTGTTATCAAATTTAATTTTTTTTTAGTTGTTTGGCTATGATATCTCCTTTTATATAGCCCATTTTTTTTGCGTACGATAAAATTTGAGATAAAATGCCGAATACATAATTAATTGTGCGAGGGGATTTTTGTTGTTTAATCATAGTTGCTTTTAAATTTTCTAAATTTATAAGCTGAATATCATTCATTGGTATATCTCCTATATGGGGAGCTAGCCAGTTTTTATAAAAGCCGGATTCGGATTTAAAAGTGCGTTCTGAAGTATTGTTTTGAGCTATATTTTTAAAATAAGTGTTGTAAAACTCATTGAGTGTTATATTTAATTTTTTATTTTCTTCTTCTTGTAAAGCAGATAATTCTTTTTCTTTAGCTGTTTTTTCTCTTTGTTCTTTTAATGTTATGCTTCCTATGCCGGTGCGATACGCTTTTCTTAGTTCGGAGCGCTTGAGTGCAGCTTTTTCTTCTGTCCATCCTTCAGATGCCCAGCCGAGTCCTTCTTCTTTTAGAACATTGTTTACTTTATAGCGAATCGTATAGTAGCGGTCTTTTTTTACGGCACCATTTTTTCTTGTTGGATGTTCTCTATATCTGACACCGGTTGTTTTAGTTTTTATCCATGTATATCCCATTTTAGTCCCACTATAGTCCCACTGTTAAAGGTAATTTTGTGTAACAATAAAGTATATTTTTATATGGTATTATATTTGCAAGTTATTATAAATCAACAATTTTATTATTTTTTGTTATGAGGCATGATTTTATTTAAATCGGACTTAAAATCTGTTGGGAGCAATCCCGTGCCGGTTCGATTCCGGCCTAGCGCACCATTTTTGATATTTCCGCCGATGTGGCGGATTTTTTTGTTTTAGGGATGAATGGGATTTTATGCTTGAATGTAAACAGAAATTCTTTATAAAATGTACTTGTTGACGGAGGAAAGTATGGTTGAAGTTAAAAAGTTGTTTTATAAAATTTTGTTTCGGCTGTTTATATTTAACAAGCATAAAAGAAAGAAGCTGTATATTTGCCTGTCAAAGGCGGGGATTGCCAAGTATCGGGCGTTAGCAGGGCTGTCCGCCGAAGAGTATAAAAGCGGCAAGAAGTTTAAGTATTTTATAGCGGTTGCGTGTATTATCAAGAATGAAGGGCCGTATCTTAAGGAGTGGCTGGAATATCATAAACTTATCGGTGTGGAGCATTTTTATGTTTATGATAATGAAAGCACCGACGACACAAAAGATATTCTTAAGCCGTATATTGATTCCGGCGAGGTTACCTATATTTATTATCCCGGGAGGGATAAGCAAGATGAAGCTTATTTGGACGCGTGCAGGAATTTTGCCGATGAAACGCAGTGGTTGGCGGTTATTGATTTAGATGAATTTATTGTGTTGCATAAAAACAGTAATTTGCAAGAGTTTATGGCAGCGTTTTATGATTGCAGCCAAGTCAGCCTGCATTGGGTTATTTACGGCAGTTCCGGGTATGAAGAAAAGCCGGACGGGTTGGTTTTGGAAAATTTTACCAAGCATGAGGCGAAACCGCAGTTTACGCCAAAGTCAATATTTAATCCGCGGACGGTTATGGATTGCGGGGCACATTATATGTGGTGTTGCGGCAAGTGGGTTGATGAAAATAACAAAGAATTTGGTGCCGGTAACGCCATTACAGCCGATAAAGCGCAGATAAATCACTATGTGATAAAATCCTGGGAAGAATTTTATAAGAGAAAAGCTGCCAGAGGATGTGTAAATGCGACGCAAACTTTTGGGGAGGATTTGCGAAAGTATTTTGATGAATGGGATAAAAACGAAGTTGATGACAGATTGATGCAACCGTATGCGGATAAGCTAAAAGAAAAAGGGTTATAAACCATCATTGTTTTGTGCTACGCGTTTTTTATTTGTTATCGGTGGCTCCGGATTGTTCCTCTTCAGCCTTTTTTCCTTTCAAATTGCTCAAAAACTGGGCTTCAATTTTCAGGTATTGGTCTAAGAGCCAGCGGGAGCGGGAAACGGAAAAAATCGTCAACAGCAGCAGGAAAAAGGTTACGTTCGTATTTTCGGTCAAAAATTTATGAACAACGGTTACGATGAAAAATGAAGTAATCAGTATCCGAAAGCTGGTCATAATGACTAAAGGCAGGCGGTTTGCCCGTTTGGCCATCCAGAGCTTATAGTAGATTTTGGAAACCTGAGTATTGCCGGAGAAAAAGTTGCGCAGTCTGGCAGCCTTTTCATCAAGAGCGGTGTAAATTCCTGTTTTGGTATCTTCTGTTTGATTTGTATCCGGTGTTTCCAGAGCATATCGGGCGGCAAGGTTGATTTCTTCGGCCTGTTTTTTGGGAAAAAGCCAACCAAGTTTGTCTTTGATGAATTTTGTGGTGATGATGTTCCAGCCGATAAGCGCTTTTAAGAACGGCGACATTAGCAGGAAAGTCAGACAAGTGATGAGAATGTTGGCGGGAATCCGATAGGGAATGATTTCGCGAACATAAGGACGGACGACATCAGCAAAGACGATTATGCTGTATAATATGATGGAAAACAGGGTTAGCCGCAGAAAATAATTTTTAAATAGAGCGCTCCATAAGCGTTCTTCGCTGTGGGTTAAGGCGGTGGTGGAGGTGTATTTGTTGATGTAATTTGCCCATTTTTCGGGAAGGGCGCGGTTAATGGTTTTATAAGCAGGTTCAGCGGCTTTTATCATCAGCGGGGTTAAAAAGGTTGTAATGACGGAAACGGCAACGATTATCGGGTAAACTTTAGGGCTTAAAACGTTTAAGCTCATACCAAGCGAGGCGATAATAAAGGCGAATTCGCCAACCTGAGCCAGCGAAAAGCCGCCATATACAGAGGTCTTAAGCGGTTGTCCGGAAGCGACAAAGCCAAAGCAGGAAAACAGCACTTTGCCGATGATGACGATTAGGGTTATGACGATTATCGGTTTGCCATACGTTATGAACATAAGCGGATTGACCATCATACCGACGGAAACGAAGAAAACTGCGCCAAAGAAATCTTTTAAGGGTTGGAGATTTTTTTCTATGCGCCCGATGAGTTCTGTTTCGGAAAGAATTGAGCCCATAATAAAGGCGCCCAACGCTGAAGAAAAACCGGAAGATGTTGCGAGCAGAACCATACCAAAACAAAGGCTTATGGTGATGAGCAACAACATTTCATCGGTTAAAAATTGTTGAATTTTGCTTAAGAAAGTCGGGACGAGGTAGATTCCGGTAATAAAACATAAAATGAGGAAAAATATCAATTTTAACGTGCTTAAACCCAGTTCCATACTGTTGATGGAAGAACCGAGGGCAATGGTCGGAAGCAGGACGAGCATAAGTATTCCGACTAAATCTTCAACAACGAGGACGCCAAAAACCAAATCGGTAAATTTTTGTTTTTTTATGTTCAAATCACTGAAGGCTTTGATGATGATGGTGGTGGAAGACATAGAAATCATTGAGCCGAGAAAGAAACTGTCCATGGTTGACCAGCCTAATAACAGTCCGGTGTTGTAACCGATGAACAGCATAAAAATTATGTTGGCGTTAGCGGTTATCATTGCCGCTTTGCCGACGTTAAGCATTTTTTTGAAGCTAAACTCCAGTCCTAAGCCAAAAAGCAGGAATATTACGCCGATGTCTGCCCATAAGGTTAAATCTTCTTTGTCTTTGACGGTGGGGAGCAAGTCAAAATAGGGGCCGGCTAAGATACCGGCAAGAACATAGCCTAAAACAATCGGCTGTTTTAGCTTTTTACAAAGGAGCGTGGTAATACCGGCGTAGATGGTAATTAAAGTTAAATCAACAATAAGCGAATGTATGGTGTGCATTTTGGTACCATTAAAGAGTTTACAGTTGCGCAGATATTTTTATTTAAGGGTATTTTTCTTTATTTTGGGTTAATGTGAGGCGTAAATAGATATTTTAGGGCTATTTTTCAAGCGTGAAAATATTTTCGCCGGTGTGGAAAAAGAGGGATTTGCCTCCGTTATCCCATTTGACTTCCAAGCGATTTTGCGGGAGAAAACGGAATTTGCCGCAGTTACGATACGGATTGTTAAAACTGCAGATTATATTATTTTTTTGGTCAATAAAAATGTCTTGCCAATTCGGGGTTTTTAAGATGATAAAAGGTTGTCCGGCGGGCGGTTCAAAGAAATTTGAGGCAAGTGCAAACGGAAATTCTTTAATGCGCAGGCCGTGATATTGTTGTTCATAACGCAGGTAGACCGTGAAGAGGCGTTCGGCAAGGTAGGCAAAGGCTAATTTCTGTTCGGTGTCACGCCGAGCAACATCGTCTTTTATTTCTTCATAAAGCGGCAATAAAATGCTGAACAGCCATGATGCGTAATTATCCAGTATTTCGCGGCGGGTGATGAACATATTTGTCGGGTAGAAGCCTTCTTTGCCGTGTAAGGTTTGCAAGGCGGATTCATACATAAACGGATATTTTTTATGAATAATTTCCAGAGCGGCATCCAGATCGGAAATGATGTGCTCTTTTTTATATTGTTCGTAGGCGTTCAGTTTTATCGGTTCGGTAACCAGAATGTCATGCGTGGCAAACCAGGGGAGAATATATTTTTTTTCAAGTTCCAGCTCGTGCAAAAATTCTTCGGCAAATCCTTTGAGATGGTTTATACCTAAATGGCGGAAGCGCATGGACGGAAATTCAAGCATGGGATAACGGGCGTTGTCGTTAATGCTTAAAAAGCGGCGGTAATGAAACATTCCGACATACGGCGAATCGGTATTTTTCCATATCCAGTAGAGCGCGGTGAGTTCGGAAAAGCAGCGGTTAAGACCGGAGATGTTTTGACCGGTGTTATCGCCAATCATATTTTGATTTAGCCAGGCGATTTCTTCTGCGGTAAAGGTGCCTTGCCGGGATGGCGTGTCCGCAACGGCGCGGCCGCCTTGTATCGGTTCAAAAATTTCGGTTTTTATGAGAGGCGCCGGTTTGTAATAAACAACGAAAATTTTGAGATAATCGGTTTTGTAGATAAATAAAATATAGCAGGCGGCATATAAAATAAACGCAACAAATAACGACAATATTCCTAAAGTGTATTTGTTGCGTTTCATAACACGGCCTCAGATAATTTTATGCGGCTGATGTTTGGAGAATTAAGCGATGATGTTGGGATTTATCAAAGTTTCAAGCCGTTGGATTTTAGTTTTCAAATTATTTTTCTGGCTGTTGAGTTTTTGTGCCTGATAAAAGTCAATCATCTGCTTGTTTTTGACCAATTTGTTAATGTCGGATTTAACTCTCCTCTCTTCCAGCTTCAGTTCACAAAGTTTAATCTGCAGGTTGTTGATAGAAGTTGTGTTTGCCATAAGTTTGCTCCATAGTAAAATCAGGCTGTTTTTTCAACCTTTATTATTTTTTCAGAGTATACAGTAATTTTTGTAAAAAATCAAGTGGTTTTGCAAAAAATAAAAAAATTAGTGAAAAATTTAAAATTGTGCTGGCAATATGAAACGGATACAGATATTTTGCTGTCAGCTAAATTTATTGTAACAGGAAAAAGATATGTCAAAAATTAAGAAAATCGGAATTTTAACAAGCGGCGGCGATTGCGCCGGACTTAATGCCGTGGTGATGGCTGTGGTTAATTCTGCGGCAAAGCTGGGCTGGGAAGTTTATGGCATTCATAACGGGACGGACGGGGTTACGGAAACACCGCTGTCATACGAACTTTTGACGGAGCGCAATTTTTCGGATACGCCGTGGCCGCGTTTGGCCGGTTCTTATCTCGGCTCTTTGAATAAAGGGGTTAAAATGGAATCGCAGGCGGCGGTGTCGGAACGCTTCGGCAAAGGTGTGGCTGAGCTTGGTTTGGATGCGGTTGTTGTGGTCGGCGGCGATGGCAGTATGAATATTGTCAGCAATTATTGCCATAATGCTGGCGTTAAGATGGTTGGTATTCCGAAGACGATTGATAATGATACGCCGTTGACGGAATATTCGGTTGGTTTTAATTCGGCTTGCCAGGTTTGTGTTGAAGCTGTTGATGCATTGTGGAAGACTGCGCGTTCTCATCAAAGAGCGCTTATTTTGGAGGTTATGGGACGCGATGCGGGGCATTTGGCTATGCATTCCGCCGTTGCCGGTTTTGCCGATGTTTGTTTGGTGCCGGAAATTCCGTATACGATTGACGGGATAATCAATAAATTGAAAAGCATTAAGGAAAAAGGGCGTAACCATGCGGTTATCGTGGTTTCCGAAGGTGTGCATACGGAAAGCGGTGAAATGGTTTCCAATACCAAAAATCTTATCGGTGAGAAAATTAACGGCGGTATTGGTGAATATCTTAGCGCGGCTATCAATGCTAAATATTCCGGTTTCCAAACGAGGGTTACAAAACTCGGACATGTTCAGCGTGCCGGCGACCCGACGGCGTTTGACCGGGCGTTGGCGTGCGCGTTTGGCGCCAAAGCGGTTGAATTGTTAAATGCCGGACATACAGATGTTATGGTTGCGTTAGATGGCGATAAGCTGGTAACGTATCCGTTGGCAGAAGTTGTGGCTGCGGGAACAACGCTTTTGAATAAGAACAGCGTTTATGTGAAAGCTGCGGTTGATATGGGAATGTATGTCGGCGAAATCTAAATTGTCGTTTTATTCTGAAAACGTGAGAGGCGGTCTGATGATTGCCTCTCTTTTTTTGGGAGAGTTTTGCCGCGGACTATATTTTATCAAAATTTATGCGCGGATCGACTAATGAATATGTCAGGTCGCTTAAAAGTTTCAGAACTAAACCCAATAAGGCAAAGATATATAATGTGCCGAAAATTACGGGATAGTCACGTGTCATAATTGCTTCGTAGCCAAGTAAACCCATTCCGTTGAGGCTGAAGATAATTTCAATTAAGAGCGAACCGGTAAAAAGAATTTTTATCAGTAAACTTGGCAGTCCGGCGATGATTATCATCATGGCGTTGCGGAAAACGTGATGATAGAGTATTCGTTTTTCGGAAAGCCCTTTGGCGCGGGCGGTGAGAACATATTGTTTGCTCAGCTCGTCCATAAATGAATTTTTGGTCAGCATGGTCAATGAGGCTATGCCCCCGGTGACAATACATAATGTCGGCAAGGCGAGGTGCCAGAAGTAATCACCGATTTTGTGAAGCAATGAAAAATTTTCCCATCCGTCAGAGGTTAATCCTTTTAAGGGGAAAATCTGAAAATAAGTGCCGCCGGCAAATAGAACGATTAGTAAAACGGCAAATAAAAAAACAGGGATGGCGGAGCCGATGAAAATAATAAATGAACTGATAAGGTCAAATTCTTCGCCGTCTTTCCGGGCTTTTTTGATACCAAGCGGAATGGCGATTAAGTAAATGATAAGGGTTGACCACAGGCCGAGGGAGATGGATACGGGCAGGCGTTCTTTTATCAGTTCCAGCACGGTTTTGTCTTTGTAATAACTTTTGCCGAGGTCAAAAGACAAATAGTCTTTAAGCATTTTGATAAAGCGTTCGTGAACGGGTTTGTCAAAACCAAACTGTTTTTGGAGCTCTTTTACCAAATCGTCCGGAACACCTTTGGCGCCTTGATACTTTTGTTCGTTTAAATTCGGTATACCGCCGCTGATGTTACCGGTGGCGCTGGTGTTTATTCCTTTATATTGTGCCAGCATATATTCTACGGGACCGCCGGGGGCAAGTTGAATGATGGCAAAGTTTATCAGCAGTATGCCGAATAAGGTTACGGGAATTAAGAGAAGCCTTTTTATAATATAATTGCGCATAAAAGTTTAATCCTTCATCCACCATGTGTTAATGTCAACGCCGATGCCTGTATTGTTGTCCGGGAAGGCAAATTTATCCCAATAGGCAATTCTGTCGACGTCAGAGTACCAGTTGAAGATAACGTAATGATTGAATAACAAAACGCGATCAAGCGCTTTAACATACGCTGTGTAGAGTTCATTGTCTTCGGTTTCAATCAATTTTTGTACCAGTTCATCAACTGCGGGATTTTTGACGCCGATGATGTTATTGCTCCCTTTGATGTCGGCGGCGCTGCTTCCCCATAAGTTTTTCTGCTCGGAGCCAGGCATATATAATCCACCGAATCCGCCGACGATGATATCAAAATCAAATTCGTCCAGTTTGTTCTTATAGGTGTTTATCTCTAAAACGCGGGTGGTGGCGGTTATGCCTATTTTGCGCAAATTTTCAATAAAGGGCAACAAAACACGGGTGAATGAGTTGCCGTTGGCGGAATTTATGATAATTTCAAATTTCAACGGCTCACCGGTTTTGAGGTTGCACATTTTTTCGTTGATAAAATCATATCCGGCCTTGTTTAAGAGTTGAACGGCTTTTTTTAGGTTTTCCCGGTCGGACAAAGTATCGTTGCGGAAAGTCTGTTCTACCGGAGTGGTAAAAATTTCCGGCGGCAGTTTGTCTGCCATGTTTTCCAGAATATTTAATTCCTGTCCTTCTGGGAGGCCGGTAGCCGCGAATCTGGTATTGGCAAAATAACTCCTTAGTCTTTTGTATTGGTTATAGAATAAATTTTTATCAGCCCAGGGAAAGTTGAAAGCATAATCTATGGCTTGACGGACAAGCGGATTGTTAAATTTTTCTTTGCGGGTGTTGAAAGCAAAAAATTGTATGGTTGCGGGGCGATTGTGTTTGACGGCCTGTTTTTTTATTTTGCCTTCATAAATGAGATTGTTGTTGTGTCCGGTTGCCCAGGATTTGGCAATGTATTCGTAACGGACGTCAATATTACCGGAAAAAAGGGCTTGCAGGGAAATGGTCGTGTCCTGATAATAATCGTATTTGATTTCGGAAAAATTGAAGTAGCCTTTACGAACGGGTAAGTCTTTGCCCCAATAATTGGGATTTCGTTTAAAAATAATATAGCGTCCCGCTTCAAAGTCGGCAACTTGGTAAGGCCCGTTTCCTAATGGCGGAATGAGGTTTGGTTTGTCAAATTCTTTGTTCACAAAATCTTTGGCAGAAAATATTTTCAGGGAGCTTAAAATTAAGGGAAGTTCCCGATTCTTTGTATTTGGTTTGAAATAGAAACGGACGTGCAACGGGGATATTTTTTCAACCCGGTCAACATCGGCATAGTAGAATTTGTAGACAGGGGAACCCTTGTTTATCAACGCATTAAAGCTGAAGACGACATCATCGGCCGTTACGGGAGAGCCGTCATGAAAACGAGCTGCGGGATTGATGAAAAATCCGATAAAACTTTTGTCGGACGGGAATTCAAATTTTTCGGCAAGCAGGGGGTAGGCCGTTTCGGTGTCATCAGCCGGGGAAAAGCCGAGACTGTCCAAAGTTAATGCGACAACTTCGGTTGAGGCTGTTCCCTTGAAAATATAAGGGTTGAAATTATCAAAAGTTCCATACGCCGGCAAAACAATCCGCCCTTTTTTAGGCGCATTCGGATTGACATAGGAAAAATGAGCAAAACCATCGGGATATTTGGGAGCATTGTTTACGGTAATATAGTTGCGAATGGTTATTTCTACCGGCTCGTTGAGAGTAGATTCTGCCGTTTGTTGCGGCAAATCGTTTTCTGGCAGGGCGGGCGTTTCCGCTTGTGCTTTGTTAAACGCCAACAGGGCAAAAAACAATAGCGAGAAGAGCAGATTATTTGTTTTTCTTTTCATTTAACCAGGCTCCGAACGGATAAGCGTATTCGTCATAATTATTTTCGGGTGAGGCGTTTATTTCTTTTTCCAATTCATCTAAAGAAATGACGGGTTTGTCTTTTTTTGTATTTTTTTGTGCCAGAACAGCGGGTTGGCCTTGTTCCGTCGCTGAAAAATTGGGTTCTTTTTTCAGGTTACGCAAAGCCGATTGAGTGTTGACGAAGGATTTGATGAGCGGCGGCCTTTCTTTTTGGGGCGATGTCGCTAACAATTCATTGCGGATGGCTTTTAAGCCGGCATCAATGTCCTGGTTGGGCTTTGGCGCGTCTTCTTTTGGGGAAACATCTGTTGGCGTTTCGGGGGCACTTTGGGGGGTATTGGCCGGCCGGGTCAGAAAGGAAGGAAAAGAAATGTCCTGTTCCTCGGTTAAAGTATAGATTTTGCTGTTTGCCGCTGTGACGGTGGGTTGAACGTTTGCGGTTTGGCGTTTGGGTTTTTCTTCAATGTTTTTTGCCTGCGTAAGCTTTTCGGCTATCGGGGTTATAAGTTCATAGGTTCGCCCTAATGCGCCGGAGGCGATGATATTATAAAAAATACGTTGGGTGTCGTAAACTTCCATGAGGCGATACAGGCCTTTTATGCGTGCCTGGAATTCTAAGATGCTGCCTTTAAGCAACGGGTCTTTTTGCGCTCTTTGTAACAGGTGTTCCGTAAAGCCGGATTGGAAATTATATGTTTCAATAAAAGTTTTGGCGATGAGCCAGCGTTCGCCTCCGGCCGTGCGCGACCAGAGATGTTCCATTTGCGCGCTGGAAATGGAATTGCTGCGTTTGATAATGTCCGCTAAGATTTCGTTGGCATCGGCAATTAAAGTGTCAAACTCGCGGAGAATAAAACCGTTTTTTATTTCTTTTTCGGCGGAAAGAAGCGCACAGCCGAGCGTTTCCATATTTTCTGTTTGTTTTTTCAGCTGCTCAAGTATGGCGAATGTCCGGGCAGAGGCGTTTTGCGCGGCATAGTAGCTGCGAATGGTGATGAACAAACCCCATATCAGAATAATCGGCAATGCGATAATCAGAACAGACCTGTATAATTGTTCCATATTCGGCAGTGGTGCGTATATGAAGTTCAGGCTGTATATGAGCCAGAAGATACTGGAAAAAGCAGCGATGAAAAACGAAATGTTCAGCACGGTATTATTCTCCGATAAATTTTTTGTTATTTTAGCCGATATGTGGTATTTTGCAAATAAAAAAACAGTTAAATACCTATATTTTTGGGTAAAAAACGGCTAAAAACGGGCGGTGTGTGGAATATATCAAAAAAATATGATGAATTTTTTTTATTTTGTGTTATAGAGAGGGCAACGGTTTAATTTTTAAAGGTTATAAAAATGAATGATTCTACTGCGGTAGCGCTTGATTTTGAAAAAGATATTTTAGAAATTGAAGAAAAAATCGAGCATTTGAAACTTCTCGCTAAAGATGAAGATATGGATATTACCAGAGAGATACGGCGTTTGGAACGTAAGCTCGGGCAGCATATCAACAGAACGTATATGAATTTGTCGGCGTGGCAAAAGGCGCAAATTGCCAGACATCCGTTACGGCCGCACTGCCTTGATTATATCAATGCGTTTGTTGAGGACTTTACGTTGCTTGCCGGCGACAGATGTTTTGCCGATGACGAGGCGATGGTATGCGGTTTGGGGAAAATTGACGGGCGTGCCGTAATTGTTATGGGGCAGGAAAAGGGACACGACCTTGAAACGCGTATTAAATATAATTTCGGAATGGCTAAGCCGGAAGGGTATCGTAAAGCGCAGAGAATGATGGATTTGGCGGATAAATTTCATTTGCCGATTATTAGTTTTGTTGATACTGCCGGCGCCTATCCGGGCGTTGATGCGGAGGCGCGCGGGCAAGCGGAGGCCATTGCGGCGTCTATTGAAAAATGTTTACAGGTTAAGACGCCGGTTATTTCCGTGATTATCGGCGAGGGCGGTTCCGGCGGAGCGATTGCCATTGCTACGGCGAATCGGGTTTTAATGCTGGAACATTCAATTTATTCGGTTATTTCTCCAGAGGGCTGCGCATCAATATTGTGGCGTTCCGGCGATAAAACAAAAGAAGCGACGGAAGCTTTGCGGCTAACGGCGCAAGACCTAAAAGCGCTCGGAATTATTGATGAGATTATCAAAGAACCGTTGGGCGGGGCACACCGTAATATTCCGCAGACGCTTAATTCGGTTAAAGAGGCTGTTTTACGCCAGTTAAAAGAATTGGAAAATTTATCGCCGGAAGAGCTTAAAAAGCAACGGACAGATAAGTTTTTACTGATAGGCCGGAATATCACGGCGGAATTTTAGATATAAAGGGCAGTAGGGGCTGCCCTTTTGTTTAGCTTAAAATTTAATTGCGGGTTTATTATCTTACCGATGTAAATTTTAGCAGAATTTACACCGGTTGCGTTGCTTTGTGGCAATGATATTCGGCCGGTTTTTACAAAAATGTATTTTGGAGGTAAGAAATGAAAAGTTCGCAATCTAAATTTTCTAACGAAAAATCTCAGTCCGGCCAGAAGCCAAGCGCCGGGACGAAAGCTTCTTCCGGTTGCCGCTGCGGTTCTAAGTTGCCGGAGGAAGTTGATGAAATTGAAGTTATGGAAATGGAAGAAAATTAATTGACGGAGGGAAAAATGAGAAATGCGGTAACAAATTCGGCGCAAAATTCACACGATTTGTCCGTTTCTCATAATCCGACGGATTTCAGAAGCCTGATGAATTATTTTTGGAATTTTATGGATAACTCAAATTCGGAATATGCGGATTTAGCACCAAAAATTCAGGTTACTGAAAACAAAGATGCCGTGAAGGTTACGGCCGAAATTCCCGGAATTGAGGGGAAAGATATTGATTTGAAAGTTTCGGCAGACGGCTATTTGAGTATTTGCGGTGAGAAACGAAACGAATTTGAGGAAAATGCCAAAGATAATTATTTTTCTGAAATTTCGTATGGGACGTTTCGGCGAACCATACAACTTCCGTGGGATTTGGATTATGAGGCGACGACCGCCAAGTATAACAATGGCGTGTTGACGGTATCTATTCCCAAATCTCAAATGGAAAAGCAAAAGTTTAAGAAAATCAGCGTGGCTAAATCTTGATGTTTTAAATTTTTGCAAACGAAAGACGGTTGTTTCTTTAGCAGAAGCAGCCGTTTTTTGTTTGGGAAAAATATTGTTGACAAATGTGTTTTTTTTGTGTAGTAGGTCTGGTAGTGGCGAGGCAAGCGCCCGGTGTGTCCGCTAAAGTGATACATTGCCAGAGTGATTTTAATGCAGATTTCTTTTAAGACGGTTTATTTATGCTAATCGGACAGGCGTAGAGAATAGGCTGTTAAGAAAGGAATATGTAATGTTTGATTATATTGATGTTTTCAAGTTGGAAGCAAAGTGCTTCTTAAAAGATTTTCGGAGCAAAAATAAAAGAGAGACGGAGCTGGCGGCTAAGTATTTTAGCGGCAAGACGGATTTGTCTTTGATGCAGGCGCAGCATATCGTTGCCAAAGAATATGGATTTAACAGTTGGGATGATTTGGCTAAAGCTGAACGGTGGGATTTAGCGGCGGCTTTGAATATTGCGCAAAATAAAAAATTGTCGTCACCATTGAGAATTTGGTATAGCCATGAAGAATTGGGATATAGTATGGCAGAACGATATGGTATTCAAGGGCCTGATTTTCGGGGAGATTTGGACTTGGTAAATTATAGGCAAAAACATTCCTGGGGCTGGTCTTCGTATATCCATATAAATAATTTTGATGTTTCTTTTGCCGATTTATCCGGATTGGACGTTTCTAAAGCAACGTTTGACGATTTTACAATTTGGCCGGCGGATGAAGCAAAAATGCCTAAAAACTTTAATCCGAAGGCTTTTTTAGAAAAGAGAAAAAATCCGGGGTTGGGTATTCGTAAACTTCATCAGTCAGGAATTGACGGCAGGGGAAGAAATGCAGCGATTATCAGCCAAGGTGTGCTTCGTCCGCATTTGGAATATCGTGACAGTTTGGCTGATTATATCAATCTTAAAAGCGACACAGCAGCACATGAGGGGGCAAACGGAGGATGGAAAGTTGCCTTGTTGTCCGGAAAAAATTGCGGTGTGGCGCCGAAAGCTAAAGTTTATTATTTTGCCGTTGACTCAGCCAGTGAGGATTTTTCACAGTTTGCCGAGGCGATAAGAAGAGTTTGCCAGTTGCACGAAGAGCTTAAGAAAAGTGGAAAAAACGGTATTGATGTTGTTGTTTTGAATGAAGTATTCGGAGAATTATCCGAAGATGTGCAATCAGCAATTAAACAGGCGGAAAGTTTGGGAATATTTGTTAATAAATATCCGTATGCCTTTGATTATGCGGATATTGAATGCAGAATGGAAGGAGATATTGATAATCCTGATGATTATGTTGTGCATGTAGTTTCTAAACGTAATGACAAGAAAAAGAATCGGGATACTCTTTGTCTTATCGGATATGGGCAAACGGTTCCGTGCCAGTATACCATAGGCTCGTATTTATTTAATACAACGTCATGTTTAGGGAGTTTTTGGTTGAGCGGGCTGTTTATGCTGTGCCGAAGCGTGCGGACAGATTTGACGCCGAAAGATTTTTTTGCGACAGCTTTGGAAACCGGAGATTATCGTGAGGGAATCGGGGTTGTCGTTAATCCGCAAAGATTAATTGCCAAGTTTAAAAATAAATAATGAAAGGGGCAAAGATTTCTTTGCCCCATGGGATTATTAAAGCAGAAGGAGTAATGTGTCATGTTGAAAATCAGAAAAGCCAGGGTTGAAGATGCAATGGCATTAGGAATAATTTGGAAAGAAACGTATCAAACCTCTTACAGAGGGTATTTACCGGATAGTTTTTTGGATAATATTGTTATACCTGAAGGAAATCCTTTTTTTGCAAATCATATACAGAAGGATGAAAGTGTTTATTTATGTGAAGAAGGTGGTGAAATTAAAGGCTTTCTTGATTTGCTTGATATAGATGAAAAAGAAAAATGTTTGTATATCAGTGCTATCTATGTGCATCCAAGTTGCCAAAAACAGGGAATCGGCAGATGCTTGTTAGAGTATGTCAGCGAAGAATATAAAGTAAAAGTTTCGCGGATAGAAATAAGTACGTTAAAAGATGGTCCATCAGTGGGTTTTTATCAGAAATGCGGTTTTGTTTTTGCAAATAAGCCGAATGGGGTTTGGAAAATGGCGGATGTGCAACTTCCTACGGTTAAGATGGTAAAATATTTGTAATGTTAATTATTTTTTGTGGCAACGGCTTTTTGATAGACTCCGCCGAAGTAGGTTTGTTGCGACCAACGGCAGGTTTCGGGGTGAGTGGCCATACCACGGACAGAGTTTTTCCACAGGCTTTCGGCAAAAGGCTGATACAGCCGATTGACGGCGCGAATAATGTATTTTAGCGGATGGTAAGAAGAAGGCTGGTGATAGTCAATAAAGATTGCCTTACCGCCGGGTTTGAGCGCCTTTAAGATATTATCAATTACTTTGGTGCGGGTAAAAGGCGGCAGTTCGTGCAGTAGCATATAGCTGATGATGATGTCATATTCGCCTTTCAGTGGTTTGGCAGCGTTGGCGTGGACATAGGTTATTTTTTGTTCCAAGTGCTTTTCACGGCAATTTTCAAGTATTTCCGGGATAATGTCAACGAGGGTGTATGAACCTAACATTCCCAGACCGGAATAGGCTTTTTCAATTTGTCCGCCCAGAGTGGCGCCGATTTGCAATATGTGCGAATGCGGTGAGATTTCTTTTTTGACTTCCTCAGAGAGAATGCGGTGGTAACCGAGAGTCAAAAAATTTAATAAAAAAGCATTATCTAGGAAATTGTAAAGTTTGGGGTTAAAATAAAGCCAGCCATAAATGTCAGTTAAATAGGGTGGGTAAGTTTTTTTTGCGTTTTTTGCCATTTGTTTCCTCTTTGGTTTTTATTTTGCATCAGGAATCTTATCGGATATGTAACCGCGTTTGGCTGCCTCTATAATGGCGGCAGTGCGGTTTTTTACGTTTAATACTTTTAAGATGACGGTAATGTGAACTTTGACCGTTCCTTCCGTTAAATGCAATTTGTAGGCAATTTGTTTGTTGGACAAGCCTTCGGCAATGCATTTTACAATGTCTATCTGACGCTCGGTTAAACCTTTTTGTGGTGTTTCTTTGTTGTTTTCTGCAAATTTTTCTAAAGTTTTCAGCGGGGCATAGTATTCCGGCTGTTTGTTTTCCGGCGTATTGATTTTGGTTGAATACAGCAATTCGTGCGGGATATACATTCCTCCGGCCAAAACGAGATTGATGGCGCTGATAATGAGGTTGTTTGAAGCGGTTTTCGGGATATATCCGGCAACGCCGATGTCAAGTGTTTGCTGGAGTATTTCTTTATCAAACACGGCGGAGATAATAATGACGGGCGTTTCGGGTATTAGCGTATGTATTTTGTTTAGAGCCGGTAGCCAGGCGGCGCCGGGCATAGCCAGGTCTGTAATGATTAAATCAAAATCCTGTTGTTGTTCCAAGATGGCAAAGATGTCTGTGTAACTTTGTGCTGTTACGAGTTGCGGATTTGAGAGATTTTCTTTTAAGATAAATTCCAGGCCTTTTAAAAACAATTCGTGGTCATCGGCTATCAATATTTTCATTTTATTTACTCCAATCTCCAGATATAAGTTGCCAGCAGGACAAGGCTGCCAAAGCGGCGGTTTCCGCGCGTAGAATTCTTGACCCGAGAGTTGCGCCTCTGGCGAAAGAGGCATTGTGCAATGTGGCTAATTCACGAGGTGAAAAACCTCCTTCGGGACCGATTAAAACGGCGGCTTTGTTTGCCGGATTATTTTGTAACACAGTGTAATAACTCGGGCTGTTTAGGGTTTCATCCATATAAAATAAAGTTCTTTGGCTGTCCCAGTTGGTTAAAAGCGTATCTAAGGCTTGCGGGGCGGCGATTTCCGGTATGTCGGTGCGACGGCATTGTTCGGCGGCTTCAATGCTTTGAGCAAGATAGCGGTCAATTTTTATGTTTATCGTATTGGTGTGCTCGGTAATTACCGGGAGAATCCGGCGGCAGCCAAGCTCGGTTGCCTTTTCAATGACAAAATCTGTGCAATCTTTTTTTAATGGGGCGAAAAGCAGCCATATATCCGGGCAGGCATAAAAAGGTTTAATTTTGTCGGCAATTTTTAAGGTGATGTTTTTTTTGCCAATGTTTAAGATTGAAGTGGAAAATTCGCCGTTTTGACCGTCAAAGCAAGAAACAGTGTCTTGGGAGGACATTTTGACAACATTTTTTAAATAATGCGACTGAGCTTCGTCCAGGATGACGATTTTTTCGGGCGCCAGCGATTCTTTTATATACAAGCGAAAGTTTTTTGCCATTGTTTTATTCTTTGCATAAAGTAATTTTATGCTATGATATTAAGGCGGATATGTTAAAGAATAGATAAAATTTTTTAATTAGAGGCAAGGTATGCAATGATTATTACGGTGGACGGGCCGGCAGCGGCCGGCAAAGGGACGCTTTCTCAGAATTTGGCAAAGAAATACGGATTGGCTTATTTTGATACGGGAATGGTTTATCGGGCAATCGGCGTGATGATGTTGCACAGCGGGCGGAATTTGTCGGATGCCGTATACGCCGAGCGGTTGGCCGGCGAGTTGACTTTTGCAAAAATGATGGCATTGGCGGAGGATAAAGAATTTCGTTCGGCGAAAGGCGGAGAAGCGGCGTCTATTGTTTCCAGCTATTCCGGGGTTAGGCGTAAGTTGCTTGATATGCAGCGCAATTTTGCTTTTAAGCCGACTTTTGCAGATGGGACTCCGGCGAAAGGGGTTATTTATGACGGTAGAGATACCGGAACGGTAATTTGTCCGCAAGCCACTGTGAAATTTTTTATTACCGCCAAGCCGGAAGTAAGAGCAAAACGGCGGTTTGATGAATTTGCGGCAAAAGGGCAGAATACGGATTTTGAAACGGTGCTTAAAGATGTCAAAGCCCGCGATGAACGTGATGCAACCCGAAAAGATGCACCGATGAAACCGGCAGACGATGCGTATATTCTTGATACGTCGGATATGGGAATAGATGAGGTGTTTCAAAAAGCGGTTGCAATTATTGAAGAAAAGGTTAGATAAACAGTAATTGAAATAATTTGTGTTAGGAGTAAGGCTATGCAAAATAAAAAATTGACGGATAGCGTTTATTATGTCGGTGCAGATGATAAGACGCTGGATTTGTTTGAAGGGCAATATGTTATTCCTGAGGGGATTTCATACAACTCTTATGTTATTATGGATGAAAAAATTGCCGTGATGGATACGGTAGATAAGCGGGCGACTGATGAGTGGCTGAAGAATTTGGAAGAAGTTTTGGGTGAAAAAGAGCCGGATTATCTGGTTGTTTTACATCTTGAACCGGATCATGCGGCAAATATTGAACTCTTTTTAAATAAATACAAAAACGCCAAATTGGTAACGAATCCGAAAGCGTTTAATATGATTCCACAGTTTTTTGAACATTTGGATTTAAGCGGGCGTAAAGTTGAGGTTAACGAAGGCGATGAATTGTCGTTGGGGGCGCATACGCTGACATTTGTTATGGCGCCGATGGTGCATTGGCCGGAAGTTATGGTAGCATACGAGAAAAAAGAAAAAATTTTGTTTTCGGCAGATGCTTTCGGCAAGTTTGGCGCATTAGATGTTGATGATGAATGGGATTGCGAGGCACGGCGCTATTATATCAATATTGTCGGGAAATACGGTGTGCAGGTTCAGGCGTTGCTAAAGAAAGCGGCAACGTTGGATATTCAGAAGATTTTTGCGTTGCATGGGCCGATGTTGACGGAGAATCTGGGGTATTATATTAACAAATATGATATTTGGAGCAGTTATAGACCGGAAGATGAAGGAATCTTTATTGCCTATGCGTCAGTTTACGGGCATACGAAACAGGCGGCGGAAAAGCTTAAAGAGATTTTGGAAGCCAAAGGGGCACCGAAAGTGGCAATTACTGATTTGGCGCGCGATGATATGGCGGAGGCGGTGGAAGACGCTTTTCGTTATGACAGATTGGTGCTGGCTTCGGTTACATACGATGGCGGTATTTTCCCATGTATGGAAAGTTTTATCGCCCACCTGAAGAGCAAAAATTATCAGAATCGCAAAGTTGCATTTATTGAAAACGGCTCTTGGGCGCCGATGGCGGCAAAGAAAATGCGGGCAGAGATGGAAGAATTGAAGAATCTGACGTTTTTGAACTCGGTTGTTTCAATTAAGTCGGCGATGAAAGAGGCTGATATTAAGCAACTTGAGGCATTGGCTGATGAGTTATTAGGCAAATAGTTTGCTAAATTGGGATAATTGGCAGCCCTACTTAGCGTTAGGGCTGCTTTTTTGTTGGAGAAAGGTTAAGAAATAATAGTTGCATAATAAAATTTTGCAGATAGATTTGGAGCGAACTGATATTATTTTAAAATTGTTAAGTTTATGAAGAAAAATTTGTATGTTATTCGCCACGGTGAGACAATGTATAATTTGGAATATCGTTGGCAGGGATGCGGGTTGGACGCCGTGCTGAATGAAAACGGCGAGCGGCAAGCCGCGGAATTAGCGAAAAATGTTCAAAATCTCGGGTTTGAAGTATTGTATTGTTCTCCGCTGATTCGGGCAGTGCAGACGGCTAATGAAATTGCCCGACAAAGTGAAAAGGATTTGCCGATTGTTATTCTTCAGGATTTGCGCGAGGGTAATTTCGGTGAGGCGGAAGGGCATACTTTTGACGAGGTGCGGGCAATGTTTGGCGATGAATTTGTTGAGAACGTATGTTGGCCGACGTGTGAAAATTGGAATATCCGATTTCCGGGCGGCGAGAGCAAACGAGAAATTTTCGGCAGAGTGCTGCATTGTATTGACCAGATTGTCAATAAAGATAATGCGATTGTCGGTATTGTATGCCATGCCGGTGTGATGAGTGCGCTGAAGTGCGGTTTGGGGTTGAAAAATACGCCAAACGGGAATTGTTCGGTGTTGCATTTGCAATATAACACCCAGACAAGGGAATTTGTGCAGATTTTTGATTAGTAGCGGCCTCCTTCGGGAGGCTTTTGTTTTAGATATGAAGAGATACAAAAATGGTGCACCCGGCGAGGTTCGAACTCGCAACCTTTGGCGTCGGAGGCCAACACTCTATCCAATTGAGCTACGGGTACACGTTGCAAATTACATTGCGGTTACGCTTATACACCGGTTTTTTTTAAATATCCAGCTTTTTTTAAAGTTTTTACGAAGATTTTGCTTGACTTATGCGGATTATGTTTGTATGTATGAGCAAAAGTTTTTTGAGTAAAGGATAAAAAAATGGCTAAGAAATGTGAAATTTCCGGCACCGGCGTTATGAGCGGTAACAATGTGAGCCACGCTAACAACAGAACCCGCCGCCGTTTTATGCCGAATCTGCAAGTTGTTTCGTTGTTGAGCGAAGCGTTGGGCAAGGTTTATAAGTTGAAGATTTGCACAAAGACTCTGCGCTCTATTGAGCATAAGGGTGGTTTAGATGCATATCTGATGGCTACACCCGATGGAAAATTGACAGAAGAAGCAAAGAAAATTAAAAAAGTTATCGCAGGAAAAATTACTGCATAATTGAAAAATGGCTTTTATTGAGTTATAAGGTCGCGTTTGCGGCCTTTAATTTTTTGTGTTTGATGGCGCATATTGAAGAATTAGCGCAGTTGTTTGTTTCTTAGTTCTTGTTTAAGTCCGAAATTTCCGTCCTCGGATTTGTTTTCATACCAGGCAGGGTTGCCGTTTTTCATTTCTTTTATCGTTACTTTTTCGGTTTGGCGGCGTTGTTGGCGTTGGCTTATTTCTTTTGGGAGCGGATTGCCGGTATTGAAGTAACCAATACAGTCGCCGCGGTTTATCATAAATATAAAAGGCCGATTGGCGACAAATTGCTTTACATTAAGCGTGTTGCCGCCGGTTTGTGCCTGTGGGGTATCTGTTTTTTCAATTATGTTGATTTTGGTTAGGTAGATTATTTTTTCCAGTTTGGCGGTGGTGTCGTAATCAATCATTTTGGCGAAATTGTGATTGGGTTGGAAAATTTTGGTTATACCGAACAGTGTATAGAGTTCTTTAGTCGAATCAGCGATTGATGTGGCAGAGATGCGCGGGATAAATAAATCTGTCGCAATTTGTGATTTAAATTTGGGATTTAGTCGGTATGTATCTATTGCAGCTATGAATTTTTGTAAATCGGCGCCTTCATGCGGCAGAAAAATGGTTAGCGATTCATTTTTGTCATAAGGAATACGGACGGCTTGCATTAGCGAATCTTCGTAGTAGTCAACTTTTAATTGGCCATACATCATCATGACTTCACCGGTTGAACCATCGGCGTTTTGAAAAAATTTTGCTTTGGTGTGTTGAGGAGAAAATGGTAGTTCAATGTGAAAATTAGCAATTCCCAGAGCGTAAAGTTCTTCTTCTCCGACGGGTTTAACAGGGATTATGTCGTTAAATTCTCCTGCGGTTTTTTCGGCGCTCCAGTTGTTGATGATGTCGGTCGAGCCTTGTAGACTCCAAACTTCAGTACCGAATAACTTGCCGACATTCAGGCGGTAGTTTTTGCTGAAGGCGTTTCCCCATAAAGACGTTTGCAGTATCATATTATTTGTTTTTTGAGATAGATAGTTTGCTGCGGTCTGGTTAATTTTTTGCAGACGGAGAATCGGGAGCAATTTAGAAAATTCCAATAAGTTTTCATCAATTATGCCATTGGCAAGCATTAGGGAAACGGTATAGAAGGCCAGTGGCGAAAAAACAGTATTTTTTGGGGCTTGAAGAGCAAGTTGTTTGAAAATATCGGCGGTTAATCGTAAATCTTGGTTGTTTTCGGCAAAACGTGGTTCGCTTTGTTTAATTTTTGAGCCAACGAGTGTATTTTGAGGGCTGGGGCGCTTTGTTGGAGAGGCTGTTTTGGGGGCTTGTTCCTTATCTGTGGTATTGTCAGTCGGTTTTGTTGTTGCCGGCATAGGTTCTTCAACAATAAACCAACCCGGCGGGGTGTATTGTGCAAAACACGGGGTGGCTAAGCAAAGCCAAGCAATAATCCATAGAGTGTATTTGCAGCGATTCGGCATAGCATTCATCTCCACATTTCTTTGTTTTATAAGATGATAATCCGTAAAAACTTAATTTAAAATTACGATTTGTAAAATTTAAATTTGATTTAGGTAAAATAATAGTTGAAATATAAAATAAATAATAGTAATAGTTTATTTAGCGATAAATAAGTAAAGGAAAAAAGATGGCTGATATTTTGAATAGAGTTGTTTGGGTGGATAATCATAAAACAAGTATCCGACTCGCCAGGGCAGAGTGGGATGCGTTTGATATTATTTGTCAGAAGGAAAATATTAAAAAGAATTACTTGATAGAATTGATAAATGCGCGAAAAAACTCCAAACTCGGGCTAACTTGTTCGGTTCGGTTATTTTCGCTTATTTATTTTTACAAGTTGTTTTCTGCAGATGAAAACGAGCGTAACGGTGTGTTACCTATTTTTGAGGCTATTCGCGGGATAGCCTAAATTATTTGTGCCCGAACAGGCGTTCTTTTTCGGCAGCAAGGCATTTATTCTGTTTGCAAACGTCTACGCTACCTTTGGCAACAGCTTCGGTATAATATGCAATTTTGTAATTTATTTTTTCCATATATTGTTGGAATTGCGCCAATTTTTCTTCCAGTTGTCTTTTTTGTTGTTTAAAAAGTTCCAAGCGGGTGGCCAAGGTAGAATCGCCTTTTTGGCATAAATCAATATACTTCTTAATGTCTTTTAGTTGCATTCCCGTTCCTTTGAGGCATTCGACAATAATAAGCCAGTCAATATCTTCATCATTGAAAATACGGGCGCCGGACGAGCCTTTTTTTACGGATGGCAATAATCCTTCTTTGTCATAATAACGCAGAGTATGGGCGGTTAAGCCCAGCTTTTTGGCAACTTGTCCGATAGTATAACGCATATTTTATCTCCTTTGGCGTTATTATATGCGGTTGAGAATGATTGTCAATTTAAAAGCATAAACATAGAGCGAACTTTAAGTGGAAATATTGTTTGGTATGGTAAAAAATGTTCTTGACTTAGAGGTTACTCGAAAAGTTATGATAAGGTTGTTTTTTAGGTATATCGCATTATTTTAAGATTAAATATCTTGCGGTATTTGGGATGTGTATTTGAAGAGAGGTATGGTATGAGTAAAAAAATTTTGGCGATTTCTTCCAGCTTTCGCAAAGGCGGAAATTCTGATACGCTTTGTGACCAATTTATTCGTGGTGCACAAGAGGCGGGAAACGATGTGGAGAAAATTTTTGTAAATGATTATAAAATCAATTTTTGCCGGGGGTGCGGGGCGTGCAATATAACGCACAAATGTGTGCAAAAAGATGATATGGCCGTGATTTTGGATAAAATGATTGAAGCTGATGTTATTGTTTTGGCGACTCCGGTTTATTTTTATAATATGAACGGGCAGATGAAAACGCTCATTGACCGTACCGTTCCTCGGTATGAGGAAATGCGCAATAAGGATTTCTATTATATTCTTGCCGCCGCCGATGAGAGCCAGGCAAATATGCAAAAGGTTATTCAAAGTTTTAGAGGATTTACGGAAGACTGTTTGGACGGAGCGAAAGAAAAAGGCATTATTTACGGAACGGGTGCATGGCAGATTGGAGATATTATGGGGTCGCCTGCTATGGAAGAAGCTTATAAAATGGGAAAAAGTGCATAATTGCAATATGAAGTGTCTTGCGTAACTATAGTTTAAGGTGCGATGGTATTTTAGGGTTGCTAAATAAAGTTATGCTGATATATTTTAATAATCATGTATATATAAAGGAGTTAGCGATGACAAAAGTGATTTCCTCAATTTTTTTAGCGCTTGGCTTGGTTGTTGGCGGATTTTTTCCCGGATATTACTATTATCAAGCGAAGATTAACAATAATTCCGTTACGGTTAAAGGGTTATCGGAGATGAACGTCCGTGCGGATACGGCTATTTGGAAGCTGAAATTTGTGATTACCGGAAATGAGCTTGCAGCGGCACAGAAAAAAATTACCGCGCAGGCAGAGTCTATTTATGAATTTTTACAGAAACAAGGTTTCAAAGATGATGAGATTAAAGTCGGACGGATTGAAACAAATGATTTGATGGCGAATCCGTATCGCGGCAATAATGTGAATAATTCACGGTTTATTTTATTGCAGACGATTACCGTTAAAACCGGTAATGTTGATTTGGTGGAAAAATCTTTGCCGGAGACAGATGAGTTAATCAGCAAAGGTATTATTTTTGACAGCAATTCATACGGTGATCCTGTTTCATATATCTTTACCCGTTTGAATGAAATAAAACCTCAGATGTTGGAGCAGGCAACGAAAAATGCGAAAGAAGCGGCGTATGAGTTTGCTAAGAGTTCCGATAGTAAGGTGGGAAAAATCCGGCGGGCGAATCAAGGCGTGTTCTCTATTTTGCCACGCGAACAGGTGTCGGGAAGCTATGAAGCGCAGCAGATAGATAAAACCGTTCGGGTTGTTTCAACAATTGAATTTTGGTTGGAGTAAAGATGGCGGAACAAAAGCATTTAAGCTATGTTGATACTGTAAATTTTGGAAGTTATTATACTCCTTCCTGCATCGTTGATATGGTGTATGCTCTTATTCAAAAGAATATACCGAAATGGGCTGATTTTCGTATTGTTGATACGTCGTGTGGGTATGGAAATTTTTTACGTGTTCCTAATTCGGTGGGTGCCGATTGTGATGAAAAAGCTATTGAAGTGGCTCGTAAGCAAGCTAATAATTGCCAATTTTACTGTCATAATAGTTTGGTTGATATAGACCGAAAACAATATGGCTTATCAGAGAACGATAGAGTGATTATTGTCGGGAATCCACCCTATAATGATGTAACATCTATTATACGTAACGGTATTAAGTCAGAAATGTGTATGGTAGATAGAGAAATAAAGCATAGAGATATGGGTATTTCTTTTTTGCTTTCATATGAAAAATTGAAAGTGGATTATATTTGTGTTTTGCATCCTTTATCATATTTGATAAAAAAAGCTAATTTTGTCAGTCTATGCGCGTTTAAGGATAACTATAAACTAATTGATTCGGTAATAATAAGCAGTGGCGAGTTTCAAGCGACTTCAAAAACGACTCATTTTCCAATTATTGTTGCTCTCTATAAACATGACAAAATCGGAATGGATTATAATTTTATACAAAATTATGTGTTTAAGACGGCAAATAATAAAGCGTTTAAGATAGCTAGTTTTGATAAGCTTTGTAACTATGTTACCAAGTATCCTAATCATAAGTGTTTGTCTTTAGATGATTCAGTTGCGTTTTTTTGGACAATGAGAGATATAAATGCCTTAAAAAGGACAAAAACGTTTATAGAGCGGGAGATTTATAGCTCAATTCGTGTTCCTAAAGAAAAACTGTCATTATATTGTTATGCCGATGTGTTTAAGGAGTATATTCCGCATGTGCCTTATTATTTCGGGAATAGTGATGTAATGATAGATTTCGATTCGTTTAAACGTATTGAAAAATCTTTTTTGCGCAAAAGCCTTTCTAAATACTCCTTTTTGAAGGGGCTTTTACAGGAAGGAGAGGTTACCGAAGGTGATATTTTAAACATAAATATCTATTTTCAGAATTTATTGGGAGAACATTATGTGGATAAAAGAGCTGAATAACCAAAGCAAAAAAATAGTTGTGGCAATTCCGTTGACGAAAGGCACAGAGAAGACAAGGATCAAAAAGAGAAGTTGTTTTAATGAGTATGGGATACCCGTTTCAACGAAATCGGTATGTTTTTCTTTAGATTGTTATGTTGAATGGCAAATTGGGTATGATGTTATAGTTTCTGATGAAGATAAGTTGAAATTGACAACGGTTAAAAATCTGCTGTTTATGGGAGCAAATGGAAAAGAAAAAACGATTTATGAGTTATCCGAGTATCTTTATTATTTTTATAAATGGGGTGTGTTATCCAAAGATAAATTATTAGACGTAAAGTCTTTTTTACATTCTCTTTCGGATGATGATTTTATTGATAATCCTAATAATTTTGCCATCGAGCGTAGCCATCCCGTGAATAAACGAGTTTTGGGAATAGATTTTTTCTATACCCAGGTGAAGTATCCGATACTGGTGCATAAATTCGGACATTATGATGTATTAACGGAAATTAAAGTAACGGAAAGGCAATATGCAATTGGCGTTCAGCCGATGTTATATTTTTGTTTTCCGGTAACGGAATTAAAAGCTTCGGATCCGCTAATCGGGCGAGTGGCTAAGACGAAGGAAACAGCTGATTTTGAAATTAATTCCGATAACATAAGTATTTTTTTAGAAATATTACGAATTTTTGGTATATTAAGTAGGAACCACAATAAAGATATTATTACTATAATTGATAAAATAATGAGTTAGATATGCTTAAGCGAGAAATGCTTTTGCTATATTGATGCATATAAATTCTTTGATTTAGGCGGAGTTGGTGATTCTGGTCGGGACGAGAGGATTTGAACCTCCGACTTCTTGCACCCCATGCAAGCGCTCTACCAGGCTGAACTACGTCCCGAACTTCTCTTTCTATATATCCGCATACGATAAAATGCAAGTGAAATTTTGTATGACGTTTAATTTGTTTCGTTTATGGCTGAAGGTATGTCAAACAATGTTTTTTAAGGCCTCCCTGATTAAATCAGGCTTTGGGGTATTTGGGTGCTTGTGATTGTTTTCACAGACAAGCCGGAAGTAAGTTAATGTAAATAGTCGGACGGAAAAAGTTAAACCACGGTGAGGGTCTTTGCAAGTATCTATGACTTCCAAGAGTTGTTTACGCGTTTTTTCTTCCCTTTGGCAGATTGTATCAAAAGCTGACCATTCTGCATCGGCCATACGCATACTGGTTTTGTGGTTATAAATTGAAACGACACGGTTTTTGAATGCAGACATATTATTCTCCTTTTTATTTGTTTTCTTTATTATGGGGAAATAAATATAATATGCAACCATTATTTGTGGCGTATTGAAAATAATTAGAGCTTTTTATATTTGGCTTAGCCAGACATTAGGAAGCAATTCCCGGAGAGATTTGGTTTCAGTTGAACTCGTAATTATTTTTGTGTTTAAGTTTAATGGGTTGATTTGATATAATAACTCCCGGCAACGGCCGCATGGAGTAATGATTTGCTTTTTGCGGTAATGTATGGCAACAATCATTTCTATTTGGGTTTCCCGGTGTTTTAGCATTTCGGCAATTGCAGCGGCTTCGGCGCAAAAACCGAGGCTGCAATTTATGTTCATACATATTCCGCTATAAACGTGTCCTTCTGATGAAATGAGTGCAGCGGCAACGCCGCCGGCGTTATTATCTTTTATTGTGAGCGGAAATTTTCCTACAAGTTTTTTGGCGATGTTAATTAAATGTTGTTGCGTGTTCATAATCATATCTTTCTAAAGTTTTAAACATAGTGCAGTTTAGGCGATTTGTATTTAACGGTTGGTAAAATTTTTATAGAGAATTAGTTTATTTTGTAATACTTCTGTTTATCCATAGGAGAATTTTTTTAAATTTATGTTGCAAAAATTGTGTATTTTATGATAAGGTTGAGTAAATGATATGATAAATGGGGATTTTGGGATATGTATTTATGTAAAGATGTGCTGTACTTAAAGCAATTAGGTGAACAGATTAAATCTAAATGTATTATCCGTTATTTTGAAGAAACAGAAGACGTTGATGCTGATATTTATGAAAAAATTACATATTATTGCGGCGTTTTGCTAGAGCGTGTTTTAAGTGTGTCCGAGGGGGATTTAAAAAGGAATTTTGCCGAGTTGCAAAGGACTATGATAAAAAATAGCAAGGTGTCAAAAGGGAAATTTAATGAAGCGGATAAACATTTTCTGAATACATCTATATATCGTGCTTATCAATATAAATCAAAAGATGATGATTTTTGGGATAAACAGGCAAAATTTATGGAATGGCAAGCAGGCGAGAATCCATATCGTGAGTTGCAGCAAGCCAGTCGGTCGGGTAAAAAAAACTCGGCGGTTAATATTTCCGCTGTATGGTGTTTGTTTGAGAAGATCTTGGTGTTGCTTGATGTTTGCGAATCGGCAAAAGAATTAAAGAGCCGATGCTCTTTTGGAGAAACCGGAATTTTATTAAACGGCAAATGATATTATTGCGTCAGCGGGTTAAATCCAATATGGCATCAGCAATGTTTTGTGCCGTGTTTAGCGGTTTTTGCGGTGTTTGTATATCTTCTTCAGGATGGCATAAATCTATGGCGTAACCACTATCATACAATGATTGGATAAAACGTTGATGTTTGGGGGTTAGCCAGTTTTTTCCCGAAAAGATGCGCAAAGGTTTTCGGGTGGCGGTTGCTTCGCTGCACATAGAAACAGAATCGCCGGTTACGACTAAATCGTCGGCACAGGCTAAAAAGCCAAGATAAGGATTTTCGTCTTTTGCACCCCAGAGATAGGCGTAATGCGGATAAGAATCGAGAATAGACATAATTTTTTGTTCGGCTTCAGCTCCGGTGCGGCGTGATGTAGTAATCAGCAAACTTCCTCCCTCGCGGTCTTTTAGGTTTTTGACGGCTAAAGCTAAATTTTCAGCATTTTCTAAAGAGAATTTGTGCTTTTTTATGGCGCCGCCGATAATAACAGCCGTCAATGGTCGTGGCAGGCGGGCAAATTTTTCCTGCCACTTCTGGCGTGCTTCATTTAGTTTGTCGGCAGTTATGAAGTGCGGGCAACCGATGGTATAACGGATATTCGGAGCATGGCACTTGTTTTTGTCATGTTCGGGGGTGAAGATTAAAGAAAAGTCTTTTATGCCGGTATGGCCGATATGGCCTAATTGGATAAGAATTGTTTTCGGATTTTGCTTTTTTAGCCAACGGGCAATCGGAGCCGTGCGGCGCGAAGATGACAGAACAACATCGGGATATGGTGCAGCGAGCAAATCTTTTGATGATTTATCCAAACCGATGAGGCTTTTGCCGCGGATAAAATTAGGCAGTGCGGCAAGTCTGGTATAAACCAAATTCTTTTCAATAGCTTGAAATACTGTTTTATCCAGGCAATCGGCAATTCCTTCGGCTTGATGTTTGCTGCCGATGCGGTTATCCGTCAAAATCCAAATGTTCTTTTTCATTTCGGCTACCTTTTTTTATCAGATGAAAATGATATTTAAGTTTTATTAAGTTATATATGATAGTCATACGATTGCAAGCAAAATTTTATTGTAGGAGAAGTGTTGTGAGATGTTTGGTATTGGCGATGGCTATTATATTCTGTGCAACAGCGTCTGCACAGGCACAACTGGCGGCTCAGAATCAGGCGAAGTATATCGTGACGTTGAAGGTTATTGCCGACCATAAGGTAAATGATGCGGATTTGCTTCGCGATGTTGCGGATTTACGGAAAAATAAGCGTTTTAATCAAGATTTGATTGAAATGAGGGGGAAGTTGGACAATTCAAGACCGAACAGCGCCAAAAATCAGAAAATCATGCGGATTTTAGAGCGTGCCGGCAAAGAAATATATAATGAACTTAAATAAGGAGGCTTTTGATGAAGAAATATTTTGCATTAGTTATATCTTGTTTGGTATTGAACGCCTGCACAACAGAGTATATTCTGATGGATGAAACGGCAAATCCTGTTGATGAGGGATATTATACCGAAAATATCGGCGCGAATAAGGCAGGGGAAATTTCGGCGGCTTGGATTGAGGAACCGGTAACGGGGAATGTTGACGGGGCGTATGTTGCTGAAAATGCAGTTATTACCGGAAATGATGTTTTTGTGGTAAATGAAGGGGCGGATTTTGTTACTTATCAGTATAAAAATGTTCGTGTTGACGAGATTTCGCCTTTGGCTTCGCTGTATTGTGCCGATGTCGCACACGGAATGTCGCCTTATCTGAGAGAAGTCAACTTGTATCATAACGGGTTTATGCGGGCGACGTTTGATTGTGTCAGCCTTGCAATCTAAAAGGCCGTTCCCTATATTGTAAATGAAGGGAATGTACTATGGCAAAAAATTTATATGATATATTGGGTATTTCTAAAACGGCAACAGAAGCGGAGATAAAATCCCAATATCGGAAGTTGGCGCGGAAATATCATCCGGATTTAAATAAAGACGATAAGAATGCAGCGGAGAAATTTAAGGAAATTTCTGCGGCATACGATATATTGGGCGATAAAGAAAAAAGGCAGAAATACGACAATCATGAAATAGATGAGGAAGGAAAACCGACAGGATTTGCCGGCGGCTTTGGGCAAAACGGTTTTGGCGATGCGTTTCGTTCGGGAAACGGCACTTATCGGACGTATACGACAAACGGTTTTGGCGGCGGTAGCGGATTTGATTTTTCATCATTGTTCGGGGAAGATATATTCAGCCAGTTTTCCGGTCGTGGCGCCGGAGGTTTTAACGGAGCTACATACGGCGCGGGACGGATGCAGAAAGGGCAAGATGCGGCTTATTCATTAGAGGTGGATTTTCTGGACGCGGCAAAAGGGGCTGAAAAAAGCCTGCTTATGGGTGGAAAGCGCCTCAATGTCAAGATTCCGGCCGGGACTTCCAGCGGGCAGGTTTTGCGGTTAAAAGGGCAAGGATATGCCGGGGTTAATGGTGGTGTAAACGGTGATGCACTGATTACAATTACGGTTAAACCACATCCGTATTTTTCGGCAGAGGGGAAGAATATTGTCATGGATTTGCCGATTTCACTGAAAGAGGCCATATTGGGTGGAAAAGTTACCGTTCCGACTATCAGCGGGAAGGTTAATGTTACAATTCCTCCGTATTCTTCAAGCGGAGAAAAATTGCGGCTGAAAGGCAAAGGAATTAAAACGCCAAGCAGTACAGGCGATGAAATTGTTAACTTGATTGTAATGGCTCCGAAGGTAAAAAGCGCTGCATTGGAGGAAGCGTTGCGCGCCATGCCAGATGAACAGCAGAGGACGTTTTAATGCATTTTGAGGCGCTGGAAAATTTTGAATGGTATAATGACCCTGAAAATGTCCGTTTTGAAGATGACGCGATGATTATTTATGCACGCGAAGGGACGGATTTTTGGCAAAGCGTGCATCGCGGATTTAAGAAAGATGACGGACATTTTTTCTTTTGCCGGCAGGCGGGCGATTTCTTTCTGACGTTAAAGTGGAAGTTTGAGGCTTTGGATAAATTTTCGCAATGCGGAATTATGATGCGGGTAGATGAGCGAAACTGGTTTAAGGCTTCAATCATGAATGAGAGCTCAGGGGGGAATGTTTTAGCATCTTCTCTGACTATCGGCGGACATTCGGACTGGGCGGGGTTTAATCTGCCGAGAGATGTTTGTGAAATCTGGTATAGACTAAACCGTGTGGGCGATGACTATATTTTATCCTATTCTCTTGACGGCGTAACGTTTATAAAAATGCGTATGTTTTATATGCAAAGCTATGAGGAGGTTAAAACCGGGGCGTATATCGCCAGTCCGAATATGGCGGATTTTCATGCAGAATTATCAATGGTAAAACTGGGAATTTAAGAGTAGCATTTTTTAGATGAAAAAAAGTGTAAAATTTTAGGATAACCCTCTTGACAAGTTGGAAAATATAGTGTTTTTATATTACTGATTGTAACATACATTTTAGTATGTATCTATAATTCAGGAGGTTTGATGGTAAGAAAATGCAAGGAAGATGCCGAAAAGACAAGGCAAGCAGTCTTGGAATCGGCATTGGATGTCTTTTCGGAAAAAGGCTATGCCAAGGCAACCTTTGATGAAATAGCTGCAAGAGCCGGTTTTACTAAGGGTGCGGTGTATTGGTATTTCAGAAATAAGGCGGATTTGGTGGCGGCTTTGATTATTGAATATACCGGGCGTAAGCGTGACGAGTTAATGCCGAACGTGCCGCAAGGGAATACGTTAGATGATTTGCTGACGTATTTTGTATTGTGGTCGGAGGCGTGTGAGAAAGATTTGCGCTTTTCTCGTTTTACCCGGTTTATGCTGTGCCAGATGGAATGGTCGGAAGCGGTTTTGGAGCGGGTTGACAAGGCTTTGGCGCTTACAAAAAACTATCATTTAGAGAAAGTTAACCAAGTTTTGGTAGACTTGAAAACGAAAGGCGAGTTGCGCGAAGGGATTGATGTTGAGATGTTGGCACATATCATATTGTCAACTTATTACGGAATCGTTTTCTCCTGTTTGAGCAGAAGATTTGCTTATGATATTACGAGCATGGTGCGCACGGGATTAGGTTTATTGTTTGAAGGTTTGAAAAGGAAACAGTGAGGAAAAAATGCAAAAGAAAGAATTTGCGGAAATTGTAAAAACAGATGTTCAAGAGGGGATAAAAGTTATGAAAAAAAGTTATTTGTTTGCAGGAGCGGCAGCATTGTTAGCGGTTATTGCCGGATGCCATTTCTACGGGCAGAAAACGGGTGAAATGCAGATGCCTTCCATCAATGTTACGGTGGCGGAAGCAAAAGAAGAGGTTATCAATAATCCGAAAACATACGTTGCTTTGGTGGAAGCTATCAATAGCGTTGATGTCGTGGCGAAGGTTAGCGGCAGTTTGGACAAGGTTAATTTTGTAGAGGGGAGCTTTGTAAAGAAAGATGATCCTCTGTTTATTATTGACAAGGATACATATCAGGCAAATTATAATCTGGCGAAGGCGCAGTTGGAAAGCGCCAAAGCGAATCTGACCAAGACGGAAAGAGATTATAACCGCCAGAAGCAATTAAGTGCGAAAAATATTGCTTCCAAAGCGACATACGATACGGCAGAGAGCGCTTATTTACAGGCTAAAGCGGCGGTTTCTCAGGCGCAGGCGCAGCTTGATTTAGCCAAAATTGATTTGGATAATACCGAAGTCAAAGCCTATATTGACGGTTATATCGGGAAGACCAATGTGACAGTCGGCAACTATGTCAATGCTTCCGGCGAGCCTCTGGCGCGCGTGGTGCAGGTTAATCCTATCCGAATCGCTTTTTCTCTGACAGACAGAGAGTATTTGGAGATGCAAGCCGCCGGGGAACGCAATTTGAATGATTTTGTGGTCAATATTGAACTGGCAAGCGGGGAAATCTTTAAGGAAAAGCTGACGAAGGTTTTTGCTGATAACGAGGTTAATCTTGGGACAGCGACGGTTGCGGTTTATGCGGATATTAACAATGACAAAGGTTTGCTGAAACCGGGTGCATACGTTAAGATGTTTATTACCTCGGCGAATCCGAAAAAAGGAATCGTGGTGCCGGAAGTTGCCATTATGCAAGATGAAGAACAGGCGCAGGTTTATGTGGTCAATGCCGATAATATTGCAGTGTTGAGAAATGTTAAACTCGGCGAATCCTATGACGGCAAGCAGGTTATTGAAAGCGGCCTGAAAATTGGCGAAAAGGTCATTGTCAGCGGGCAACAGAACAGAATGATGAGATCCGGCGCCGAGGTAAAAATCGCGGCAGCCAACTAAGCGGCTAACTAACATAAGGGGAATAGGGTTATGTTTTCAAAGTTCTTTATTGAAAGGCCGCGTTTTGCAGTGGTTATTGCCATTGTGATGAGTTTGGCCGGGCTTATTGCTATTTTTATGCTGCCGATTGCGATGTATCCGGAAATTACGCCGCCGACGGTTTCGGTTACGGCGGACTATACCGGTGCGAGTGCGGAAACGGTGGCGAATACGGTGGCGATACCGATTGAAAAGGAAGTTAACGGCGTTGACAATATGATGTATATGGAATCGTCGTCGTATAACTCCGGGCGTTATGAATTAACCATCAGTTTTGAAATCGGAACAGATCCGGACTTGGCGCAAGTCAAGGTGCAAAACCGAGTTGAAAAGGCGCTGAACAGCTTGCCTGATGAAGTGCAGGAAAGAGGTGTGAACGTTGCAAGACGGTCAACGGAAATTCTGGGCTTTTTACAGGCGATTTCGCCGAACGGGACGCACGACCAGAATTTCCTGAACAACTATGTTACGAACAATATTAAAAACAACCTTGGCCGGCAATATGGCGTTGGCGATGTGCATGTTATGGGGTCTGACTTAAGTATGCGCGTCTGGCTTGACGCGGATAAGATGGCGGCGTTGAATTTGTCTATTGCGGAAGTTCAGGCGGCGATTACGAGCCAGAACTATCAGCCGTCTTTGGGGTCGGTTGGTGCAGAGCCGAACGACGGGAGCAGCAAACTTGTCTTTTCATTGGAAACACAAGGACGTTTGAACGAGGCGAAAGACTTTGAAAATATTATCGTCAGAACGGAAGAAGAGGGCGGACTTGTTCGTTTGAAGGATATTGCCAAAGTTGAAATCGGGCCGGAAAGCTATTTGACGGTTTCCGATGTTGACGGACAGCCGAACGTCGGTATTATGGTTAATAAACTGTCCGGCGCCAATGCTTTGCAGGCGATGGATGCCATTAAAGCCGAGTTGGCGCGCCTGTCAAAATATTATCCTGATGATTTTGACGTTAATATCTTTTTTGACGCGACGGAATTTATTAAAGTTTCCATTGAGGAAGTCGTGTTTACGTTGGTTTTGACGTTTTTACTGGTTTTGTGCGTTTGTTATGTCTTTTTGCAAAACTGGCGGGCGACGCTTATTCCGTCAATTGCTATTCCGGTGTCAATTTTAGCGACATTCGCGGTTATGCTGGCGATGGGATATAACTTGAATATTTTAACGCTGTTTGGCTTGATTTTAGCGATTGGTCTGGTGGTAGACGACGCTATTGTTGTGGTTGAGCGCGTATTGTATTTGATGGAGACCGAAAAACTGGCGCCAAAGGCTGCATCGGAAAAAGCGATGGAGCAGGTGTCTTCGGCCGTGGTAGCGACGACATTGGTGTTGCTGGCTATTTTTGTGCCGATTGCTTTTATGGGCGGGGTTACCGGCCGTATTTATCAACAATTTGCTATTGCAATTTCATTTGCGGTGCTGTTTTCGGGTGTTAATGCGTTGACGCTCAGTCCGGCGCTTTGCGCAACCTTGTTGAAACCGATGCCGCAGAGAACTTCCGGCTTTTTGTTCCGTTTTGAGCAGTTTATCAATTCCACGAAGAATAAATATATCAAAACGGTAGCTTTTCTCGGGCGCAAAATGCTGATTATTATTGCCATCGTGTTGGCATTGGCTGCATTGAATCTGTTTTCGGTTACGCATATCAAATCTTCGTTCTTGCCGGATGAAGACCAAGGCGTGATTATGGCAAACATTCAATTGCCGGAAGGTGCGGCCGGGCAGCGGACATTAGACGTTATTGACCGGACACGTCCGATTATGAAGAGTGAGGATAAAATCAGATCCGTGATGAATCTGCGCGGTTTTAGTATTTTGGCCGGACAGGGCGAAAATGTCGGGTTTAACGTTATTGCTCTGAAGCCGTGGGCGGAGCGCAAGGATATTATAGACTCGTCTTCAAGTATTCGCGCACGCTTAAATGCCGAATTGGCAAAGATTACAAATGCAAACATTATGTTGTTTGAAATGCCGGCTATTCCGGGTTTAGGCAACAATAACAGTATGGATTTGCGTTTGCAGTCAATTGAAGATTCGGATATGACAGCGTTGGAAAAGACTTTGAACAAGTTTTTGGTTGAATTAAACAAACTACCGGAAGTGTCAATGGCTTATTCAACGTTTACATCAAAGACGCCGCACGCGTATCTTGATATCAATCGCGAAAAAGCAGAATTGATGAACGTTTCCGTCGGCAGTATTTATTCAACTTTGCAGACGTATTTGGGGTCGTTGTATGTCAATGACGTTAATATCGGAACGCAGGCGAATAAGGTTATGATTATGGCGGATTGGCGCTATCGTAAGAATCTGGACAGCATAAAGAATTTGTATGTCCAGAGTAATACGGGAAATATGGTGCCGCTGGGCAGTCTGATTGAAATCCGTCGTGTAACCCGTCCGCGTGCAATTGACAGATATAACCAATATGCGGCAGCGACCATTAACATTCAGGCAGCGCCGGGGTCTAGCTCGGGTGCGGCTATGGAAGCGGTGGAAAAGCTTGCCGATGAAGTGTTGTCTAATAAATATGCTTACGAGTGGTCCGGTATGAGTTTGCAAGAAAAGCGTAACCAAGGGCAGATTGCATATCTGGTGGCGCTGGCGATATTGTTTGCATATCTTTTCCTGGTGGCGCAATATGAAAGCTGGACAATTCCGCTGTCGGTTATTCTTTCGGTGATGACGGCAATGTTGGGGGCATTTATTGGTATGTTTATTACGAATCTGCCGCTTAGTATCTATGCCCAGCTCGGCTTGGTGTTGCTTGTCGGTTTGTCTGCAAAGAATGCTATTTTGATTGTGGAATTTGCCAAAGAGGAACATGAGAAAGGGGCGTCAATTATTGAATCTGCGGTTACCGGAACAAAAGAGCGGTTTCGTGCGGTGTTGATGACGGCTTTGACCTTTATTCTCGGTGTGGCGCCGCTGGTGTGGGCGACAGGTGCCTGTTCCGGGTCGCGTGTGGCGGTTGGCGTGCCGGTGTTTTCCGGAATGTTAATCGGAACGTTGTGCGGCTTGGTCGTTATTCCGCTGATGTATATTATGATACAGACAGTGGTGGATAAACATTCGGCGAAAAAAGCCGAGTAGGCTGAATGTAACAAAGAAGAGCGGTGTTGCGACATCGCTCTTTCTTTTTGTGCTCAAAAATCCTGTGATAGTGAACTATTCTTCGGGAGGTGAATGGTTTATGCAGGTAGGTCGCTTTTGGGGGATAACAGAGGTAAGTTGTTAATATTTTATGAGATATACAGAAAATGCTTGCAATCTAAGAATATTTGTTCTATTAGGTAGGTGTTTTCAGACGGTCCCATCGTCTAGAGGCCTAGGACGCGGCCCTCTCAAGGCTGCAACACGGGTTCGAATCCCGTTGGGATCACCAATACAAATGGCAGTCATGAAAATGGCTGCTTTTTCTTTTATTTCCAAGGCTTATCTTGAGTTCGGATGTTTCATTTTCTTTAATAGTCATTTTTTCAATTTGTCCGAACTTTTTTATTAAAAACTTTGACTAGATAAACAGATTATGCTACTATAATTTCATTAGATTAGGAGTGGCACAATGGAAGATACTATAATTGAAGAATATTTTCAAAGTAGTTGCAGTAATTTTGAAAGAAAAAAGAAACAGGTTCCTTTAAATATAGCAAAATTAGCAAAAGATATAAGTGCTGTAGAAAAAGAATATCAAGAAGCTCTTGAATCTGGAAATAAATTTATTATTAAAGAGTATGAAAAAATTTTATATGAAGATAAATATCGCTTAAAAAATTATAAAGAAGAATCCTTACTTTTGCGAGCTCCCTCAAAGGAAGATATTGCTTACAGAACAAGACAACTGGAAGAGTTTCCTAATAAAATTGCGGATAGCATACCTGAAGAAAAAAAGCTATGCTTCCACGGAACATCTATAATGGGTGCCAAAAACATTATATTAACGGGCGGAATTTCTTCCGGTGCAGACAGATTTGGGCATTCTACAAGCTATGATCCTCCTGGAAAAATTTCTGTTACAAACAAAGATACAATACACACGTCTGTAAAAGATTATATGCATTTGGTTGATGATTTTTGTTATCCAGCTGGATGTATATTTGTTGTTACAGCTAAAGATCAAGAAGAATATAAAAATCTTCCTTCGGGATGGATGATATGTAATGTTGATTTTAGAAAAAATCCAGAAAGACTTGTGGCAATCATATCAACTCCAGAAAATATGGAAAGACTCACACAATGGGCAAATGAAGGAGAAATAGATAGTTCTAAAGTTATGGATTTTGATAAATTTATTCGTATTCAAAACAACGAAAAAATAAATACACAGACTAATATTTTTAATATGATGAAAACAAAGGAAATAACAAAATAGAAATAAACCAACTCGTAAACGGTGAGTTAAGCATCACCAATTCAAACAGCAGTCATGAAAATGGCTGCTTTTTCTTTTATTTCCAAGGCTTTCATCAAGTTCGGATGTTTAATTTTCAAAAATAGTCATTTTTTCAATTTGTCCGAACTTTCTGATTATTAATTTTTATTGATAAGCTTTACAAAATGTGCTATTATCCAAATATACAATATAATTGATAAGGATAATTTGAATGTCACAAAATGAACTCTCAAAAGACCCCTTTAAAATAATGGAGCATAATTTATTGCCGGTTTTTAAAGAGGCGGTAGCAGTTACTAAAGAAATATCTCATAACCCTAACTATTTTAAAGATAATTACAAAGCATCAAGACTTTTGTATGCGATGTCAATGGTATCTTTAGCTATGAATTCATTGAATGACAATAATAAATCGTATGAACAAAAAAAGAAAAATATAGAGAAAATGGATTTATTTGGTGAGCGATATTTTTATAATGCGGATGGTTCTTTGGGTGGAAAAGAAAATGTTTTTAAGCGTCCGGAAATTGATGCATTTAAACGCCTAATGAGAGAATTAAATGCATCATACTTTGATGATACTGTTGTTCAAGAGTGTTTAGGTTGTGTCGAGATGGATGTCGGTGTGGGGATGTGGGGTGAAAATCAGCCGATTGTATCTCCGGATGGAAAAATCTTAGATTGGAAAAATGCATCAAAATCTAATATTTTCAAATTTGCCGTCAGTGATATAAAAAATAATATGTTTTCCGATAAAATGAATGAACAGTCTAAGGAAGATAATTGGGATAAAAAAGAGTGGAAGAAAAATTATCCGATTGTTAATAGAGTGTGTGAAAAAACATTGGAGTTAGAAATAGCTAAATTTTGCTTAAAAAAACAAGAGCCTTCGGTTGTTGGTTTAGCCAAAAATAGAGAGGACGGTCGATAGAACCAACTCGTAAACTGTGAGTTAAGTATCACCATTTCAAACGGCAGGTATAAAAATCCGAATACTATTTCTACTGGCAATAAGTTTATTGATAAGAATATTGCAAAGTATGGGGCTAAAGCCGTGGGAACCGTGGTTAAAATCCCAAAAGGACAGATGACATTATAGAAAAAGTCGGAAAGTGTATTGAGTTTATCGGTGCATGGGGAATTCCGATTTCTTTAGTCGTCGCTTATATCAAGGCAAAAAAAACAATCTATTTTAAGTAAAGAATGGGATGATGCAGAAGTTACCAGAAAAACAGCCATAAAACCGATATGGCAAAGATTATCGCCGGCGTTAATGCCGGAAGCTTGCCGGCTATTTTTCCTGATTGTCGTCGTTTTTCTGTGGTGTTAACACCGAAAGCTCGCAAAAAAATATGCCGGCTCAGTAAAGCTATATATTTATTTAAACAGGAAATATTCCTCTTACATAAAAAAATATTGACAAGATGTCAAAAAAGAGTCAAAATAACGGCGAATAAAAATTATCTAAACCTACAATTATGAAAAAGGATTATTTGAATGCGGCCGAGGTTATCAACCGCGCCTATGATGTTGCTTCAACGTTTGACGCAGCAAAAAAGTACGATTTTATGGTAGTATATGACGATGACATTACCGCCGTACTAAAATCAATGGAAGTTTACCGTCAGGTAAAAAAGCTCAATCCCGAAGCCCGTCTGGCTGTTGTCGGCGGCGAGGGTCTGCTGGCGACAGCCTTTGCCGTTATGCGTTTCTCGTTAAAAGTAAGGCTAAAAAAACCGGCTTCCCGGCTTTTGCAAAAAGAAACGGAAGCCATGCGTTTGAAACGCGTTGCCATGGAATTAGGCGTTCCCGAAAGCGAAATTATCGTTTTGGACAAAGGGCGCAACACAACCGAAAACCTGCAGGCCATTTCTCATCTGGCTCAAGAAAAAAAGGCTCTGGTCGTTTCAACGCAGCGGTTGGCGATGGTCTTCAGGCAGAGTGCCGATTTCCAGTGCAATGAAGAGCCCGAAAAGCATGGCTGTGTAGCGCTGGATTATGACATGTACGTCATCAAACAGACCGTAGAGGAAACACTGCGCTGGTATAATTTTCAGATTGCCGGACACGGCCGGGTCGCTTTGCATCTGTATGCCTCTCTGGTACGCCGTTTTGAGGTCTATGACGGCAAGTTTTTGCGCAAGCCGTTTGAACCCGACGAAACCACAAAAAAAGCCGATGCCGTCCTGCGCAACCGCTTTTTGATTAAACAGCGCGTTACCGGCTTGAAAAAAATGAGGGCAATGTTGCAATATGTGCCGATTATCTGGGATATTTTCTGGCATGCCGAGAAATATTTATACGATGAAAGAACAGCCATTAAAGAGGCCTATCAGTGGTGTAGATATATTCCCGACTAGCCGAAAAGCATCCGTTTAAAGCGCACAATGCAGCCCCGCCCAAAATGCGGCACCCCGCAAAAAATGCTGCAAACCACAAAAAAAGAGAGATGAAAAATTCATCTCTCTTTTAATTTTCCCATACCTTTTAATTTTTTTCTTCTCTCTTACATACGGACTATATAAAAGCTGCTAAAAAAAATTGTTCATAGTCAAAATAACTCTTGCCATAAACAAAAAAGTTTGTTATAAAACTCCCCGCATGATGGGTGTGTAGCTCAGCTGGTTAGAGCGCTACTAAAATAAAAGGGATGATTAAGACTCATCCCTTTTATTTTTTATTCGTAAGTTGTGAGGTTAGCATCACCAATGCAAGCGGCAGGTATAAAAACTGCCGTTTTTCTTTTATAAATCAAACGTTTAACCGAGTTCGAATGTTTGTTTTTTGAAAATTGCATTTTGGGAGAATTTTCCGAACTCGTTTGATGGTAATCCTTTGTTTTTCAATATATTATTTAATTTTGAGGTTATTGAATCAGGATAATTTTTTGCGAAAGAATTTAATAAAAAAAGTTCTTCAGTTGGTTTCCCAATTGAAGAACTAAAGTTACTAATCATAAATGACTTCTTGATTGCGAAGTTCCAGCGGCAAGCCGTTTTTTAGCTGATACACTCTTACTGTTGATACGTGCCTATCTATAACGGAATCATAGACATCGTGCAAATTCAGAGACGGGAAAATCACTTCAACGGCATATTCCGTTTTTTCATCTGTTAACAGATATTCAGGGAATTGCTGTATGATCTCATCCATACCAGGACGCAAGCAACCATAATATCCACCATAACGATGATAGCATGTAAACTCGCAGATTTTTACCAAATCATTAACCTCTAATATCTCACCTTCTTCGTTTTGAACTACAGAGGCATCATCAAAATTGAAGTAAAAACTTTGAGTAAGAGGCACCGGCTTAGTCCAGTATAACTTATATGGCAGCGCACTTTCGCCTTTGGGATACATCAAAGGTTTAATACGATGCGCCAGTTGAATAAGTCTCTCTTTGGACATTTGCTCTTTTTCAAGCAACATTCTGACAATTGCCTGATAATTTTTCTTTGTAACCGGATTGAGCTCACGTAATGAGGTAAAATGCTCATTTTTCCATTGTTCAATTTTTTCTTCTATATTCATACATAAATATAACCATCGCCTTTTCGATGGGGTTTAGTTAATAATATGTTTCGTAAGTTATCTTTAACATGAAAAAATATAAAATTCAACATATTTCAGTTCGTAAATCGCGGGGCAAGCATTACCAATGCAAGCGGCAGTCGGTAAAACGGCTGCTTTTTTTGTTTTTGGCCGTTTTGTTTATTTTATAAGGTAATACGCGCTTATTGACAACCGATTGTAAAATGTGTATGCTATTTACATTGAGAACTGCAATTATTGAGGATGTTCAGATGAATATACGTATCGGTGTGATGAGTTTATTGAGTGTGTTGGGATGTGTTTGTAATGCTTATGCCGAAGGAGTGGAGGCGTATCTTAAAAATCATCAATTATTTGAGGCTTATCAGCAAAAAGTTAAATCTATTGAGGATGATAAATATGTTAAAGAGCAGCTGCCCAAGTTTAATAATATTATAGAAACAACCATAAACAGTTCGTTCAATGATGCCTATAAGCTTTCCTATTTACATGATTTTATTGCTGAATTTCCACATGATACTTTTTCCCGTAATATTAAATTTTCTCCTTTATACGGAGTGCGATTTGACCCTTTGGGGAGTATTAAATATTTGGAGAATTTAGATAATCGGAGTTGGGTGGATAATTTTCAGCTTATGGTTCTGTGGCAGATTTACCAGCCTGAAAAAGTTGCTACCGATTTATATAAAGATATTGCTAAAGTAAACCATGACGAACAACTGGCATATTTTACATCAGGGAAGTGGCAAGCCAGTTGGCGGCAAGAGGAATATGCTGAGGCTATCGGTTCGGATTATCAAGCCTGTTATGCGGACTTGAAATGTTTGTTAAAGATTATTCCGCATTGGCGTAGTTGGGAGGAAGATGTTGATATCTATATTCCGTGCGAAGTTGCCCAAAAGTATGACATGGTTGCCTATTTTGACGTAGCCGGCGGTGGGCATGGTGCGCAAAGTTTTATGATTTCTGATTGTCTGTTATATGATAAATACGCGTATAACGATGATTTAGAAGATTATACAGAGATGTTGTTTCAGGAAAGCCTACCCAGTTCCAGCGGTTCCATTCGGTTTCTTTATTATGCCAGATCTGTTTATAATTCGCTGATATCGCAATATTTTCCGAAGTTTGATTTAGAGCCTCAAGCCAGATGGGATATTTTTCCATATACGGAATGGTCGGTGTTATCATATTACAATTTTAGCAAATATAATGAAGTCCTTAATTATGGCATTGGGTATAAGAAAGCCTTGGATGAGTTAATCAAGCATTATATGGCCAATTTTGGCGTTACTAAAGAGCAAGCTTATAATACCGCATTAGCCACATTAAAAATTCCTTCTATGGATGACTGGGAATTGGTAAAACCGGATAATTTATATTATATGCTGTTGACCGGACAATCTTGGGATAAAATAAAGCAAACTCATAAAGAGATAAAGAATTATGCAGAGTTGCTTGGACTTAGTATTGCATATCCGGATAATTTGTCAGCAATTATCCGCGAGGGTAAGATTGCGGATAAAGATTTTGACATTGATACTCCCAATTGGTTTGGTAAAACGCCTTTAATGCTGGCGGCTCAATGTGGTTATTTAGATAGCGTCAAGTTGTTATTGGCCAACGGGGCGGATATTAACCGTCAGACTTTGGATGTGGAATGCTTGGAGTATTATGATTATTTATGTATTACTTACGGCAAACGTACAGCTTTGATGTATGCTATGCAAGAGGGACAGTTTGATGTTGCTAAATATCTTATTCAGCAAGGTGCCGATGTTTCTTTGCAGGATACAAAAGGTTTAAGAGCATACGATTATATGTTAGGAAAGGCATTTAAATATAATCCCCATGTCAAACCTACAATTCACGGGGGAGGTGCTGTCTATTGGAGAGAAGAAGACAGAAAAAGCGCTTTTTCGGCAGAACAAATTGAGGAGCTTAGTCCATTATTGAATGTTAAAAATTAGAGGAATGTTTATAATGAAGAATGTTACTGCCGGGTATGGCTTTATAGTAAAATGTTTAGAGGCAGGAGATAAGTGATGAAGGATAGAGATAATGCTTTTAAAATGATGGAAGATTGTTTGCTGCCGGTCTTTAGCGAGGCTGTGAAGATGTGCCAGGAAATTTCCGGCAGAGAGGATTATTTTTCGGATCCAAAGAATTATCGCGCCGGGCGAAGGCTGTATGCGATGGCTTTCCTTTCTACGGCAATAAATAGAGTTAATAAAGATATTGTATCAGCAGAGCATAGAAAGAAAAATATTGAAATGCTTGACCTTATGGAGGCAGGGCGTTATTATCAGCCGAATGGACTACTATCCGAAAAAAAGAGAATGTTTGTTATAATGTGCTGCCCCAATTTTGCTGCTTGACAAACTTGGGGCAGTACAAAAGTTTATGCAGTATTGCCAAAGGCAAAAAGAGCAGTCAGAAGATAAATTTAAACAAAATATGAGCCGTTATCAGGCGGGACGGTAAGGAAATTTTGCATATGAGATAAAAAAACAGTTGAATTTTTACGCAGAGCTGTTTATAAAACAAATTGTTCTTGTATAGAAACAGATAGTTTCTATAATATTCTGGCTATGGGTGTGTAGCTCAGATGGTTAGAGCGCTACGTTCACATCGTAGAGGTCACAAGTTCAAGTCTTGTCACACCTACCAGTTTAGATAAACAAAAGCGGCTGTTGTGCCGCTTTTTTTCGTTAAGGAAGTAAAGAAAAAATAAAGATAATCAGGGCTGCCAGACAGGCCAGAGGGATAAAAGTACACCAACTTCGGAGAAGTTTGAATATACCAAAACAGGGGTAACCGGTTTCATATTCATCAATGCAGATTTCCGTGCTGCCCGTTTCATATGTATAGGCATTATTAAATAGCCACGCCAAACCGATAAGACCGTATTTCCAATCCAAAAAATACCAGAGTCCGACGGTAAGCATTAGTGTGGCTAATTGAATGCTCCGATACAGTTTTATGAAAAACTTTTTGTCTTTGTTTTCCCATTTGTTCCACAATTTCTCTAATAATATTTTCATAATTTTTAAATACTTGCACCTTTTTGCAAGGGTCTTGGTTAATAATAGATTTTGTGTTTCTTTTATAGGGAGAGGACTTGCGATTGTCAATATTTTTTCATTGTCTGGCAAGGATGTAAATTTTTTAATAAGTGCTTGATTAAAATCTATGTGTGTATTTCGGCAAATTAAACGGGTGAATTCCAAAGCTCGTTTAGTGGTTGTTGGGGGCGAGGGGCTGCTTGCAACGGCATTTGACGTGATGCGTTTGTCTTTGAAAATCCGAAAAGGCAAAAAAGTTGCTTCCTGTTTGCATCAAAGAAAAAACAAAAGAAAGCAATTCTAACCTCGGAAGCTTTAAGATTGTTAAAGCAATCAATGAAAGAACCCCGTAAAGTATATGAAAAGCTCGTAAAGAGATGATTAACCAATTTCAAAATAAGTTATATTCTGTTCTCAATTTTATTATAAAATAACTGCAATATTTCTTTGTAGACATTCGGAAGGTATTGCAATGTTTCGTTTTTTATTTCCTCGGGAATCCCATAATAAGCTTCTGCAATACCACCGGTAATGGCTGCTATCGTGTCACTATCTCCACCAATTGAAACAGCACCGCGAATGGCATCTTCAAAATCTTTTGCTTCCAAAAAGGCAACAATTGCTTGAGGTACGCTACCTTGACAGGAAACATCAAATTTATAACTATCCCTAATGTCATCAAGGTAAAAATTAACATCATAGAATTTATTTGCATAATCCCTTATACAATCTTTAGAATGTCCGTCTTTGGCTAAAAAAGTACATCCGGCGGCAACAACAGCTCCTTTGATTCCTTCTTCATGATTATGAGAAACCTTTGTAACCGCAATTGCCAAATCTTCTGCTTCCTGTAAATTTTTTGCCCAAAATCCGCATGGGCTAACTCTCATTGCAGCACCATTTCCCCAACTATTATAGGGTTGTGGATTATCTTCAAATAACCATTGCCGAAAATGATATCCATAGCCTCTATGTAAAATAAGAGAAGCTATATCAGGGGAAGCCTTGTGTGTGCGGACTAAATAACTTAAATATTATGTTTTTTATAAAAATTCCCTTTTTATTTCAAAACTCTCAATTTTGCTGCTTGACAAACTTGGGTAGTACAATATTAAAGGAATAGTTGCATGGTGATTGTGGGCGGAAGAAGGGTAGAATTAGGCGATGGCAGTGAAGTTTGTGATTTTTGACGTAGGGCAGGTGTGCTATCCATATACGTTGGCGCCGTTGAACAGCTGTCTTAAAGATTTGGCGGCGGATAAAAAAGTTTTTGCGGAAAGAGGCGGTGTTTTTGCGTTTGATTATAAGCCTTTTATGAAAGGGCAAAGAACTTTTGAAGCGTTTTGCGAAGATTTGTGCCGGCATTGCGGGGTTGATTATTCGGCGCAAGTGGCAAGGGCCATTGATGAAGCTATGCATAAAGGCGTAGGGGCGTTTTTTGAAGAAACTTTGGCGGTAATGGATGATTTGCGCGGATGGGGTGTTGAGATTTGCCTGCTTTCCAATGCGTTGCCGAATCTGTGTGATACGGCGGCGAGGTTAGTGGCGCCGGATAAAGCCTTTGTTTTGTATAAACTGGGTTTGTTAAAACCGGATGTGGAAATTTTTAAGACGGTTTTGCGTGAGCTTGGAGCTGTGCCGCGAACGGTGTTGATGGTTGACGATAAGGTGGAAAATATTGCGGCGGCGAAAAAAGCCGGTATGCAAGGTATTGTTTTTAACCGGAAAACAATTTGCGAAGATGTGCAGAGCGTTTTGGCGGCTGAGGAATAATTTTTTTTGTAAAAATCGCTTGACTTAGAGTATGCTCTAAAATTTATAAGCATATATGATGAGTATAACTGAAAGCGAGGGATATATGAAAATGATTGCGATTTTAAGTTCTGCCGTTATTGGCGCTTTGTTGACGATAGCGGCAATTTATTTTTTCTGTCCGAATAAAGGCGGCAAAAGTGCGCAAAGTCAGGCTGTAAATAATGAGGGACAGCCTGTTTTGACGCAAGAATGGGATAAAGTTTTTAAGAAAAGCGATAAAGTGGATACGCACAAAGTCGTATTTAAGAATCGTTTTGGTATACCGTTGACGGGTGATTTATATTTGCCTAAAAACAGAGGAAACGAGCCATTGCCGGCGATTGCGGTTGCGGGACCGTTCGGCGCAGTTAAAGAGCAGGTTTCCGGCTTATATGCGCAGACATTGGCGGAACGCGGTTTTGTGACGCTGGCGTTTGATCCGTCTTTTACGGGGGAGAGCGGCGGAAATGTTCGTGATGTGGCTTCGCCGGATATCAATACTGAAGATTTCAGCGCAGCTGTTGACTATTTGACGACTCTGCCGGAAGTTAATGCTGATGCAATTGGTATTATTGGTATTTGCGGTTTCGGTGGTTTCGGTTTGAACGCTGCCGCGCAGGATACACGCATAAAGGCAACAGTAACATCTACGATGTATGATATGACGCGTGTTTCGGCACATGGCTATAATGACTCGATGTCAGACGAAGATTTATATAAAATGCGCGAAGAACTGAATAATCAGCGGACAAAGGATGTTAAGAGCGGAACATACGCCAAGGCTGCGCCGTTGCCGGATAAAATAAACGGCGATGAACCTCAGTTTGTTAAAGATTATGTTAATTTTTACAAAACTCCTCTGGGATTTCATAAGCGCTCCATCGGCTCTAACGGCGCATGGAATGCCACATCCGCTTTATCGCTGATTACACAGCCGATTTTGGCATATAGCTATACGATAAAGAATCCGGTGTTGATGATTCACGGCGAAAATGCGCATAGCCGTTATTTTTCGGAAGATGCGTTTAAGAAACTAACAGGCGATAATAAGGAATTGCTGATTGTGCCGAATGCAAATCATACGGATTTGTATTATAAGACGGATGTTATACCGTTTGATAAAATGGAGAAGTTCTTTAAGGAAAATTTACATAAATAATTTTTGAGCTTGTTTTAAGGAGTAGCATTTTTTGTGTTACTCCTTTTTTGATGGAAGGAAAGGCGGGGAGTTCGCAAAATTTCTTATTGTGTATATCGGAGGATTGATTTATAACTTTATTGTTTAGAATTTCGTGTGCGAAAAAAGGCAGAAAAAATGAGTGACAGTGCAGTTGAAATACCTTTTTCTCCGATTTTGATGATGGAGTTTATCCGGCAAACGACGGTTGCTCGTTGTCTGGCGGGCGAATCGGCGGATATTGCGGTGCGGTTTAAGCTGGCGAAGAACTATTATGATGAAATTATGGCGTTCCCGTTAAAAGCGCAGCTTATTCGTTTGTATCTTGATTATGATGCGGCTGCGGAGATTTTAACGGTAAAGACAGACGATACGTTGTTGAAGCGATTTAAGGAACAGAAGTCAATGGTGGAAATTGCCGGCAAGTATGAAGAAAAATTTGCGGAAAGGTATAAAAAATTCATAGAAGTTCTTGATTAAAAGCGGGGTTGACGATGATTGAAAAATATGAATTTAAGACGGCTAAAGAAGGTATGCGTTTATTGGTTTTGGCGGCCGTGCATGGCAATGAAACGGCAGGGACAAAGGCTTGTCAACGGATTATTGAAGAATTAAACCAGGGAAAAATTGTGCTAAAAGAAGGTGTTTTGACGTTGGTTCCGATATGTAATCCCGAAGCGTATCGACGTGATGTCCGCAGTGTGGAGGAGAATCTGAACCGGGTGATGACGGAGCATAAAAATCCGCTGACATACGAACAGAAACTGGCTAATGAGATTTGTCCCTTGATAAAAAGCCACCGTATAGTATTAGATTTACATTCAACGCATTGCCAAGGCGATGTTCCGTTTGCCTTTTGCGATTATCCGGATGAATATAATAAGAAATTGATTGCCGGGCTTGATGTCGGGTATATTCTGGAGGGGTGGCCGGATATTTATAAGCAACAAGGAGCTATACAAGATTATTCTACGGAACATTGCGCGCATAATTACGGTAATACGGCAACGACTCTGGAGTGTGGTTATCATAAAGCGCCGGAAGCGGCTGAAATTGCTTACCAGGCGATTGTCAGCACTTTAGCGGTTTTTGATATGATTGAGAAAGACGCGATAAGAGCATATCCCAAACAGCATATTAAGATGGAATGTTATGTTATTAAAGAGAAAGAGGGGCGTCTTTGCCGTGATTATAAGCATTTAGACTGTGTTCAGCAGGGTGAAACAATAGCCGTTTATGATGACGGGGAAAAATTATACGCTCCGAATGACGGTTATATTTTATTGCCGAATCTTGATGCGGAGATTGGAACGGAGTGGTATTATCTCGGTGAGGCTGCGCCTTCATAAAATCGGTCTAAAGCGAGCTTACTTTTTTATATTGCATTATATTGCGAAAATCCAGAATGTTTGTCCGCGAGGTGTCTTGTTGTTGCCAAATCAGACTTTGCGTTTCTTTATCCAGGCAGACACCGTGGTAGCCGTTTCGGATAAGGTATTGCATTTTGTTAAACAGCGCCGGAATTTGGGTGTGAATATTTTCGCCAAGATGTAAGCTGTATGTTTTCTTGTTGTCTTGTTTAAGTGTTGGAGTCGTCTGGTGGGTTATTCTTTTTTCCAGGTACAGAACTTTGACGCCGTCATTGGGGTCATAGTCAACCTTGGTAATGGCCATGCCGTGATGTAGGGCGTTTATCCAACTTGCCGGATTATCAATGGCAATTTGAATCATAGAATGTTTTCTGCCGTTATCCAGAGCATGGTTTTCAATATATTCCAACATCCTTTTCATCAGGCTGGAGCCCCGATAGGCAGGGTCAACCAAGATGGCTTCATATATGACAATATCCTGATTGGGAATATCCGGGCGAAATTCCGGCATGTCCCGAAGTTCGCCGTTATGCGGCATAACGTAAACGGTTTGGGCTATCAGTTCTTCGCCGTCAAAAACGCCTAACATATTGGAACTTTTGCCGTTTAATGATTTGAGGTAATCTTCCTCTGTCCGGTGCAAGATAAAATGCTGTTCGTCAGGGTGCAGGCCGCTGATGATTTTCTGTTGCAAGTTCATTACGTCGGGCAAGTTGGATATATCTAATTTTTTTACGGTTAAATGTTTTTTATTCATCTTTCAATCTCTGCGATGCTATTTGATTACAAAAAAAAGATTTGAAAAAGCTCAAATCTTGCGACTAACTTATCATTGCGGAAGACAAGTCATCGTCGCAAAGATAATCTGCGCAGACGCAGAGAATGTTTGTATAAATTATCAGTCATTTTTCCATTTTTCGTTAAGCTTATTTTGTATGACATATCTTTATCTTTTTGTCAAGCTACTTTTTGAGGGAAGGAGGGTTTTATTTTAAGAATTGATAATTTTGTTTGCAAAAATAAATATAAACTTTAAACTTGCGAGAATTGAGAGGGTAAAAATATGTCGCGTTGGTTGGATTTATTACTCGGATTGTTTAAATGGCCGGTTGCCATACTGGCTTTTGTTTCGTTGCCGGCGCTGGTGCATGCTCTGGATTATCTCCGGTTGGATAATTTGCGCTTTTTTGCGTTTCTGGGGGGCGCCTTTGTGTATTTGGCTTTGAAAATTCTGGCAGCGGCGCGTTCAAATATTTCCATGCAGATTTTAGCGCATGAATTAACGCATACTTTTTTTGCGCTGCTTACTTTTCATAAAGTCGTGCATATTCATCTTAATATGGATGAATCCGGCGGCTCTATGGGATTTCGGGGAAAAGGAAACTGGTTGATTACGATTGCGCCTTATTTCTTTCCGCTATTTTTGTTTTTTTTGATGTTGTTTGCAACGTTTTTTGCGGAGAAAATACCTGACAGCTTAATTGTTAATGGTGTTTTCGGGTATTTCTTTGCTTATCATGTGGAGAGTATTTTGGTGCAGATACATGGCGAACAGCCTGATTTTAAGGAGGTTGGGTTTCCTTTTTGCTGGTTGTTTTTGCCTGGGGCGAATTTGTTTATGTGTACGGCGGTGCTGGCTTTTAATAACGGCGGCTGGCTTAGTGTGGAACGGTATATGCGAGCAGTTTATCTGTTAAATTGGCAAAATATAAATGAGCTTTTGCGGTATTTTACCAACTGACAGTGCATTTTTCCGGCGAAGCTGAAATTTTTACGCGGTGGCCGATGGGAAGTATGTATCGGTTTGGTATGTGCCCGTAATCAAAATCGGAGATGACAGGAATATTCAGACCGGCGGTAAAGTCTTTGATGCAGGCGTTTATGTCGCCGTCAAAGCTGTCTATCATAATGCAATCGGAGAATTTGCCGATAATTATCCCGTTGAGGAGGGAAAAGTTTTTTTGTTGCTTTAATTGGTTTAGCAACAAGTCTATTTTATAGGTTTTTTCATCGGTATCTTCAAGCAGAAGAATCTTTCCTTTGAAATCGGGCATATATTTGGTGCCGGCAAGGTAGAGAAAGGAGGTTAGGCAACCGCCGATTATTTCTCCGGCAGAGGAGCCGTTAATCAGCGCCGTGCCGCCGGTTAAGGTGTTCTTATCGTTGAAAAGAACGCTTTTGAGGGCGTTTTCCAATTGAGCGGAGGGAATTTGCCCGTTCTTTATATCGTAGATTGGCAAAAAACCGCTGTATGAAATTTGTCCGGCTTGGGCATATAAGGCATTTTGCACTGAGGTTACATCGCTTAAGCCGAATAATGGTTTGGGATATGTGGCCAGAAGCGAAAAGTCCAGATAATCAAGCATACGGGCAGAACCGGCAGCGCCGCGAATCGCAAAGAGAGCTTTAACATCTTGGTCAAGATACATTTGCGTTAGTGTGGCAGCGCGTTCTTGGTCTGTTCCGGCCATATAACGGTATGCTGAAGATAAATTGGGCGCCAATTTTACGTTTAAGTGCAATTTTTGTTCAAAATATTTAACAGCAGGCGTAATGTCCCTGCCTTCTAATCCGGATGAAGTGGCGACGAAGCCGACGGTATCTCCAGCTTGTAATAAGCTCATTTTAAATTCTCCAAATTCTCCAGCAAATTGTATCCAAGGTCAGTAATGGAATTATCCCGGGCGCCCATTAAAACAATGCGGTCTTCAGGGCGGGCTATTTGCAGTAAGTGCTGTTTTAGTTCATCACGAGTGGGAAAAAACAGGGCATTGCAGTTTAAGCGGCGCGCTTCGGCAACCAAGTCTTGTGAGGAAATATCTTTTTTAACGGTGCCGCCGGCAAAAAATATCTCAGGAATGAGCAGAATATCGTTTTTATCCATATAGCGGGCGAAACTTTGGATGATTTCTTTTCCCATCAGGCGCATCGGCGAAAAACCGTGCGGCTGGAACATAATCAGCAAACGTCCGGGGTAACTTTTTAATGCGGACATTGAGGCGGCAACTTTATCGGGATTATGGGCAAAATCATCAATAACGGTAATGTCGTTTGTTTGTCCTAATACTTCAAGACGGCGTTTTGTGCCTAAAAATGTTTCCAATATTTTGCAAGATGTATCAGGTGCTACATTTAACAAAGAGCAACAGGCGACAGCGCACATTGCGTTGGCGACATTAAACGCACCTATCAGATTTAGTTTGTAAACAGAGCCGCGGAATATATAAGTCGTGCCATCGGAAACAGCGGTTATGTGTTCAGCAAAAAAATCCGCAGCGGAATTTTTTATACCGAAAGTTTTGGTTTGGGGATTTGCTTTTTGCAAGCAAGTACTGTTTATGTCATCCGCGTTGATAACAGCGCCGATGGTGGCGCGTTTGGCGAAATCGTTAAAAAGATTTTGTAATTCCGGCAAAGATTTATGGTCTAGTGAAATATTGTTTATAACAGCGATTGACGGAATGTATTTTTCTATGGAACCGTCGCTTTCATCGGCTTCAATAACGCATATTTTGCCTTTGTTTAAGATAACATTCGGGATTCCCGGTTGATTTTCATAATTTTTGAGCAAGGCGCCGTTAATAACAAGCGGTTGCCGGTCTGCCTGGTCAAGAATATAGCCAATCATTGCGGTTACGGTTGATTTGCCGCTCGTTCCGCCGATGGCAATACCGATCGGAAAAGAAGAGAAAATTTCTGCCAGCAAGTCAGAACGGCGTTTAATCGGGATATTCAGTTCATGGGCTCTTTTTATATCGGGGACGGTATCTTCAACAGCGGTTGAGGCATAGAGAGCCGAGAAATCTTCAGTAAGCATTGAACCGTCCTGCGGGAATATTTTTATACCGAGGTTTTCCAAGGCTTGTTTGTTTTTTGTATCCTTTCCCTGATCAAAACTTCTATCGGAGCCGTATACATCATTTCCCATATATCGGGAAACTTGTGCCAGCGCGCTCATTCCGCTGCCGGAGATAGCACAAAAGCCGATTTTGCTCATAATGTTTCCTTTCTGTTTATATTTTTTAGCAGTTTAGGGCGAAAAAGTTAACTTTTTTATAAAAAAAACTTGAACAGTGTTCAAAAAGGCACTATCCTGCATATCAGGTAAAGAAAATTTGCGCTAAATGGTGCGGTATGACAAAAACAAAAGAAGAAATCAGAGCGGATTTGATTGTTAAAGCCAGAGAGCTGTTGACAACTAAAGGATTGGAGTTTTTGACGGCGAGGAAACTGGCGGATTATTCCGGCTATTCCGTCGGGACGATTTATAACCAGTTTAAGAGTATGGACAGTTTGATTGTTTGGGAAAACTGCCGGACTCTTGAGGATTTGTATGAAGTGTTGTTGACGGCGGAAATGGGCTCCGATGCGTATGAGAATCTAAATCGGTTGTTGGAGAAATTTGTCGGGTTTGTGTTGGCAAACAAAATATTGTGGTTTACGCTTTATAATACGCACTTTCAAAATACGGTGGAATCATACGAGCCGTATTATTTGCGGTGGATTATCAAGATTGTCCGCTTATTGGAGCGTAATTTGCATAAACTGTTTATAAAAGTTCCGGGAAAAGAGCGCCGGGTTTCAGCCGAAGTGCTGTTTATTACCGTTTTTTCGCTGAGTTCTTTGTTGACAACAGAAAAAGAATTTGCCGGACTGGAAAAAGAATATGTTGTCAGAATCCTTTTTAATACTTATTTGGCCGGTATGTCTTATTTGGCGGAAAAATAATGGCAGAGCGGGGAAGTATGGGCAGGGCGGCGTTAGCAGAGTACGGCAGAATCTTGGTTTCGTTCTTTAAGATAGGTTTGTTTACGTTTGGCGGTGGATACGCCATGTTGCCGTTGTTTCGGCAGGAGCTTATTGAAAAACGCGGTTATATCAGCGAAAATGAGTTATTGGATTATTATTCTATCGGGCAGTGTACGCCGGGGGTAATTGCCGTGAATGTGGCGACGTTTACCGGTTATAAAATCAGCGGGGTTTCCGGAGCTTGTATCGCAACTTTGGCGATTAACCTACCCTCATTGGTCATTATTATGGTGTTGGCCGGAATATTAAATACGCTTTCTGCAAATCCGTGGGTTGCGCATGCTTTTGCCGGTATCCGAATCGGCGTCATTGCGTTAATCTTGAATGAAGTTATTTTGTTATTGAAAAAAACGGTTGGAACAAATTTTCAACGGGGAATGTTTATTTTTATCCTTATCTTATTGTTTGCCGTGCATTTGTCGGCGGTGGCGGTGGTTTTGTTCGCAGCGTTAACCGGCGGGATTAAATATTGGAAAGAAAGAGCAAGATGATTTATTGGCTGCTGTTTTTTGAGTTTTTTAAAATCGGACTGTTTGCCATCGGCGGCGGAATGGTTACCATACCGTTTTTGTTTGATTTGACGAAAAAGTATGATTGGTTTTCGGCGGCGGAGCTGACGGATATGATTGCCGTTTCGCAATCTACGCCGGGGCCGGTCGGGGTAAATATGGCAACATACGCCGGTTTTCAGACTGCCGGTATTTCGGGAGGGATAATCGCTACTTTCGGTTTGGTGCTGCCGTCTGTGGTTATTGTTATCTGGTTGTCAAAATTACTTAGCCATTATGTAGAAAATCAATTAGTTAAAGAAATTATGACGGCGGTGCGTCCGGCCGTAGCTGCGTTAATTTTGCTGGCGGGCGTGGAATTGTTTAAATTAAGCGTTACAACGTGGTATGTCGCGGCTTTTGCGGCAGGATTTTTTTTACTGGTGCATTTTTATAAGAAAAGCCCGATTTTTTATATTTTATTGGCGGCAGTGTTAGGGGTTGTTTTTAAGCTTTAGCGAAGAGAATGAAAACGGTATATTTTTTTGCCGCAAAATAAAGTTGCTATTTAAATTTTTTTTGTTATAACAGGGGCAAATGAGGCGACTTCAGGAGTTCGCTGTTTGAGTGTTTTTTAGGAATAAGAGAAAATGGATATTAGAAATATTGCGATTATCGCCCACGTTGACCATGGTAAAACGACGTTGGTGGACGGGCTTTTGCGGCAGAGCGGGACTTTCAGAGATAATCAAAAAGTTGCTGATTGCGTTATGGATAGCAATGATTTGGAACGTGAGCGTGGTATTACGATTTTATCAAAATGTACGGCGGTGGATTGGCACGGGACGCATATCAATATTGTTGATACGCCGGGACACGCGGATTTTGGCGGCGAGGTTGAGCGTATTTTATCAATGGTTGACGGGGTGGTCTTGTTGGTTGATGCTTCGGAAGGACCGATGCCGCAGACGAAATTTGTGCTGGGCAAGGCTTTGAAAATCGGTTTGAAGCCGATTGTCGTAATTAACAAAGCGGATAAGCCTGATGCACGCCCTGATGATGTTCTGAACGAAATTTTTGATTTGTTTGTCAGCCTTGATGCCAATGATGAGCAATTGGATTTTCCGGTATTGTATGCCTCCGGGCGTAATGGCTGGGCGGTTAAGGAATTGAGCGATGAAAAGAAAGATTTGACGCCGCTGTTTGAATTGATTTTATCATACGTTCCGAAACCGGTTTGCGAAAAAGATAAACCCTTTTCAATGTTGGCGACAACGTTGGAAGCAGATAAATTTGTCGGGCGTATTCTGACCGGCAAGATTCACAGCGGCGTGTTGAAAGTTAATGACGCCGTAAAGGTGATTAACGATAAAGGTGAAGTGGAAAGAACCCGCATTACCAAGATTATGGCGTATAAAGGTTTGGAGCGGGTGGCGCTTAATGAGGCGCATGCCGGCGATATTGTTGCCGTTGCGGGGGTCGTAAAAGGAACGGTGGCGGATACAATTTGTGCGCCGGAAGTTACGGAAGCTATTGAAGCACAGCCGATTGATCCACCGACATTGGCGATGACCTTTTCGGTTAACGATTCGCCGCTTGCCGGGCGCGAAGGCGACAAAGTAACGTCGCGTATGATTTGGGATAGATTGCAAAAGGAAGCTGAGTGCAATATTGCGCTCAAAATTTCCCGGACGGATACGACAGATGCGTTTGAAGTGGCCGGACGCGGCGAGTTACAGTTGGGCGTTTTGATTGAAACAATGCGCCGCGAAGGGTTTGAATTGTCAATTTCCCGTCCCAAAGTTCTGTTTCACAAAGACGATAGCGGAAATTTGTTAGAGCCGGTGGAAGAAGTTGTTATTGACGTTGATGATGAATTTTCAGGCACCGTGGTGGAAAAGCTGAGCCAGCGCAAGGCGGAGCTTTTGGAGATGATACCGTCGCAAGCCGGTAATAAGACGCGACTGATTTTTCACGCGCCGTCCAGAGGGCTTATCGGTTATCATTCCGAATTTTTAACGGATACGCGCGGAACCGGGGTCATGAATCGAATTTTTTATGCCTATGAACCGTATAAAGGTGAGATTGAAAGCCATCGTAACGGGGTGCTGATTTCCAGTGAGAACGGGACGGCGGTTGCTTATTCTTTATGGAAATTGCAAGACAGGGGGCCGATGTTTATCGAGCATAACAGCCCGGTTTATATCGGAATGATTATCGGTGAGCATACGAAATCAAATGATTTGGACGTTAATCCGACGAAATCTAAACAGCTGACGAATATTCGGGCGGCGGGAAAGGACGAGGCGATTGATTTGGTGCCGCCGCGCAAACTTTCGCTGGAACAGGCGCTTTCATATATTCAGCAAGATGAATTGTTAGAAGTTACGCCGAAGTCTTTGCGTTTAAGGAAGAAAATACTTGATCCGTTGGCAAGGAAAAGAGCCAAAATGGGTGCAACGGCGTAGGATATTGAATTTTTATGCTTTAAGAGAGCCCGTGGAAACGGGCTCTTTTATATTGCGGAAAGAATATCTTTAAATATCGGGTTTGGTGTATATATCGTCGGAGATGAATAGCGGAGGAGATATGTTTACACGACAAGAAAAGGCTAAAGAGCGGCGTTTTTTCAGAGATATGTTTGAAGATGTGTGGAATTTCTGGACCAGTCCGACCGGAGCGTTTATTCTGGCGGTTTCGGCAATTGCGCTTGGTTATTATCAATTTTATATCAGCCGGCCGATTTTGCGTTATGAAACGAATACGATTAAGCTTATTTCTTCGGAAAATGCCAATGAATATGCGGTTGATGTTAAGGGAAAAAAGTATGCAGATTTGTATTTGACGAAAGTTTATCTGTATAATCAGGGTGAACAAGCGTTGTCCGGCGCCGATGTGTCCCATATCGGACATGACCCTATCCGAATTGAGGTGCCTAAAGCAGCGCAGATGCAGCATTATAATTTGGATAATGACGAAACGACAGAGGCTATTTCGGCGGAAGTTGTGCCATACGGAGAGGATTTAGTCTTAAATTTTGATTTTCTTAATCCCGATTATCAGTATGTGGTCAATATTTTGCACGAAAAACCGACAGACGGAATAAAAGTTACGGGTAGCGCGTTGAATGTTAATGAGATAACCAAAGCCATCAGCGACAGAGAATTAAAAAATTGGCTGATATGGGGCTTGGGTGCTTTATATCTGTTGCTGATTGTGCGTTATATTGTTAAAAAGCTGGCAAAACATTAAAGGTATTTTAAATAGTGGCGTCTGATAATCTGTCAGAGGTTTAACTTTTGACGAGAGGTGTTTTATGAAAAAGACAGTTGTTTGCGGATTGTTGGCTGTTTCTATGCTGACGGCGTGTGCGACAGATCCGTATACCGGGCAAAGCAAAGTTTCCAATACAGCTTGGGGAACAGGACTTGGCGCTTTGGCCGGCGCGGGAATCGGTGCTTTGGCCGGTGGCGAAAAAGGTGCTTTAATCGGTGCGGGCGTTGGTGCGGCGGCCGGCGCGGGAACGGGTGCCTATATGGATGTGCAGGCTCGCAAATTGCGGCAGGAATTGCTAAATACCGGCGTTCAAGTACAGGAAGTCAACGGGCAGATTTATTTGATTATGCCGGGGAATATTACGTTTGACAGTAATGATGCCAATATCAAACCGGCGTTTCAACCCGTGCTTAATTCTATCGCTAAAGTTATTGACGAGTATGACAAGACGATGGTGCAGGTTAACGGGTATACGGACAGCACAGGCAGCGCGGCGACCAATAATTCCTTGTCGCTGATGCGGGCAAATTCAATTTCCAATTATTTGCGGCTTAAAGGCGTGGATGGCAGCCGAATTGTATCTAACGGTTATGGTTCATCCAATCCGATTGCCTCTAATGCAACAGCGGCGGGGCGCGAGCAGAATCGCCGGGTTGAGATTGTGCTGATTAACCGCTAAGTTGTAGCGTTTGGATAGAGATTAAGGCCTGCCGAAGTATATCGGCGGGCTTTTTTATATTTATGCACTTGACAAAATGTAATTTCTTTGTTATAATTGCGGCGAATTTATAAGAATATGTTTATAGAAATGCCGATTATTGGAAAAATGTTCATAATTAAAGGCCGAATTTTTTCGGAATTGAGGTTATGCGCTGTTTTCTTTAACCGGTGTTATTTTGATTTTAGAAAATATTTTTATTGTATAACCTGAAGCAGTTCGGAAACGAGCTGTTTTATAAAACTCTTAATTATGGAAACAAAAGATTTAACCGTTTTTCAGACAACGGAATCGGCAAAAGGCCAAATGGCAGAGGTTACACCTCGCAAATGTAAAACGGCAAAACGAACTTCAATGCAAGAATCGGGACAAAAGGCCTCACCGGGTTCTGGTGGTGTTGAAGACGTGGAACGTGCAGACGTTACGGATTGTCGCAAAATCTGGGTTTGGTTTGAGTTCTTAAGGGCTTTACTGAACAGGAAAAGGAACTCTCTTCCGAGAGCTATTAAGAGAAAAATCCGAGAAGGAGATTTCTTATCAAAAGATGAAGCTAAAATTTTGGTGGAGAGTGGCAATGTCAAGTATTGTAAAGAATATTTGAAATCTTTGCAGTATGGCGAAAAGAGCGAAGAAATTGTGCAGCTTATTGTGGAAAATGACAATCCTGATTTGCTTCGGATTTTATATTACCCTGATGTACGTGAAAACTGTTGCTTTTCTGATACGGATGACCGTCCGTTTGTTGTTATAGATGAACCTTACTGGCCGAAATTTTTGCAAGAATGCAGCCTGGCAATGTTCAAGGTATATTTTGCGGGAATCCGTTCTCTTAATAGAGAGATTCTATATGGGGTGTTAAGCTATGCTGATGATGATAAATTTCAATATTTTTTTCATCGGTATGGCGGATATCGTTGTTTTAGTGATATATTCACGTTACAGGCAAGTATCAGAATGGGCTGTTTCCAATATGTACAGAGACAGATAGAAAAAGGTCCTTTGTTCGGTCGTGGTGATGAGGAGGTGCTTGTCAAATACGGAGATGCCCGTTTGGTGCGGTTTTATATTCGTGCATATGATTTTTATCACCCCTTTTTCGCAGAGTATGCTTTAATTGAGCGTGGCGATGAGGAATTATTGAAATTATATATAGACAGACGCCCATTTGAACGGAGATACCGTTGTGAACCTTTATTTGTTCGTAAGGCGAATAGCGATTTGGTCAGAACTTATATTGAAAAGTATGGCCTTGTGGTTGATCTTGACATGTTGAAAGCTTTGATTGGCCGTGGTGAGCCAGAACTGGAGAAACTCTTTGTTGAAAAAACAAAAGCTTCTTCGTGGTGGAAGATGGAGCAGGTGCTCTATTTGCTAAAAAATGGCGCAGCGTCATCTGTTAAGGCTTATATTTTACGATATGGGTTGCCAAATGATGCAGAGTCAGAGCAGGTATTGATGGCACGAGAAGATGAAGAATTGATTATGTGCCTTATTGGTAAAAGGCAGTTTTCTTCAGCGATAGTAGAAGCCAAATTTGTCAGATACGGCGGGTTTTCGTTGGTGAGGTTTTATGTTGGGTTGTATGCTTCAAAGCAACGTTGCAAGATGGCGGAAGAGCTTATTCGGCGCAATAATGGCGAGTTATTTGAAGCGTATATCAAACAGTGTCTGCTGACAGAAAAAGAAGAAGCGATGCTTATTGAATTTGGCAGCGTAGGTTTGTTTTTGATATATATCAATTACAGACGACTGTTTGAAGCTAATGAACGATATTTCTTTGCCAAAGGAAATTCTAAAACCATTGCGGTTTATCGGAAAAAGTATGGATTATAAAGATAAACGAAAAAACGGCGTGATTAAGGTATAATATTGTTGTGTTGAAAACAGGCTCTGCTTTGAGGCAGAGCCTGTTTTGGCTTTTAAACGGGGAGGTTACTTGCCGAAAACGATTTGCATTGTGTCTTTGGCAATCATATATTCTTCATCGGTCGGAATTACGAAAACGCGGACTTTAGAATCTTTGGTGGAGATTTCGGTAATGTCGCCGCGGCGGTTGTTTGCCTCTTCGTCCAAAGTTATACCCAAGTATTTTAAGCGCTCAACAACCAGTTTTCTGACCAGGGAGCCGTTTTCGCCAATGCCGGCAGTGAAGACAATTGCGTCTACGCCGCCCAAAACGGCAATATAAGCGCCAATAAAGCGGATAATGCTGTGAATGTAAGTGTTTAAAGCGTCTGTAGCGGCTTCTTCCTTGCCATACAGTGTTTCTATATCGCGGTTATCCGAATAGCCGCAAAGGCCGAACATACCACTCTTTTTGTTCAGAATCTCGTTGACTTCATCCGGCGTTTTATTCTGGGATTTGCAAATATACAACGGGATATACGGGTCAATATCGCCGCAACGCGTGCCCATGACCAGCCCGGCCAGCGGTGTAAAGCCCATTGACGTGTCTAAACACATACCGTTGTTGACGGCGGAAATTGAGGCACCGTTGCCCAGATGGCAGGTGATGATTTTGCCTTTTTTGCCGATGAGTTCGGCGGCTTTTTGAGAAACGTATGCGTGTGAAGTTCCATGGAAACCGTAACGGCGGATTTTGTATTTGGTGTATTGTTCCAAAGGCAGAGCGTATAAATAGGCTTCTTTGGGCATTGTCTGATGAAAAGCTGTATCAAACACGACGGTTTGCGGCACATTGGGCAAGAGCTTTTGCACGGCCTTAATGCCTAAGACGTGGGCGTGGTTATGCAGAGGTGCCAGTTCGGATAATGCTTCTATCTGGTCAATGACGGTATCCGTAACAAGGACGGAATTTTTGAAGATGTCGCCACCCTGAACGATGCGGTGGCCGACAGCGTCTATTTCATCCATGGAATTCAACGCGCCGTTAAGCAGTTCTTTGGTTACTTCCGCGATTGCTTCGTTATGGGTCGGCAGGGCGACTTCACGCGAGCGTTTTTCGCCGTCGGTTATTTTTATTTCCACAAAAGAGCCGTGAATACCGATACGGTCGGCTTTGCCTTTGGCAACGACTTGATAGTTGTTGCCGTCAACGTTAAACAGTTGATACTTTAACGAGGATGAACCGGAATTTAAGACGAGAATTTTTTTCATACTTTATGTTCCTTTTGCAGTAAGTGATTATTTGACAGCCTGGATGGCGGTAATGGCAATCATACCGACGATGTCTTCGGTTAATGCACCGCGCGATAAATCATTAACAGGGGCGTTTAGACCTTGCAACATCGGTCCGTAAGCTTCGCAACCGCATAAGCGTTGCAGAAGTTTGTAGCTGATGTTGCCGACTTCCAGACACGGGAAAATCAAAACATTCGCATGGCCGGCAACTTGCGAATCCGGCGCTTTCTTTTTCGCGACAACAAGGTCAAGCGCCGCGTCGGCCTGCATTTCACCGTCTATCATAATCGGAAGATTCTTGTATTCGTCTGATTTTAGCATTTCTTGGGCGAGTTTTGTGGCATTACGCATTTTATCTACCATACCGCCGGAGCCGGAGCCGCGGGTGGAATATGACAGCATGGCGACTTTGGGCTCAATTCCGAATTTTAAAGCTGTTTCCGAGCTGGCGAGAGCCATATCCGCCAATTCCTGTTCGCTTGGGTTAATGATAATGGCGCAGTCGGAGAAAATGTAAGGCTTGTTGTTGGCAACCAATATCAGAGCAGAAGAAACGCTACGGTCTTTGTGTGCGGATTTGATAATCTGCAAAGCCGGGCGCACCGTGTCTGCCGTGGAGTGATTGGCGCCGGAAACCATACCGTCGGCGTCGCCGGCTTTAATCATCAGCGTTCCGAAGTAATTATAGTTTAAGGCCAGCTTTTTTGCGTCGTTGGGCGTCATACCCTTGGCTTTGCGGAGTTCATACAATAAATCCGTATAAGCGGCCAATTTTTCCGATGTTTCCGGTTTTAACAGCTCAATGCCGTCTAAGCTCCAGTTGTTTTTGGCATAATAGGCTTTAATTTCTTCAGGGTTGCCAAGAATGATGAGTTTGGCGGCTTTTCTTTCAGCAACGGTATGCGCCGCGTCTAAGATACGTTCATCTTCCCCTTCCGGCAAGACGATGGTTTTCGGTTCTTTGGCGGCACGCTCCAAAAGGCTGTTTAAAAACGGAGTTATTTTCATTTTAAAATTCCTCAAATGATAAATTAAAAAGTTTCCTTAAGTTAATATCATCGGCATTTAAAAGGCAATAAAAAAGTTTGCTTTTTATGCTTTTGCATTGTAAGAAGAAAAAAGCGAAAGTTGTATAAGGAGAATAAAAACGTGAAAAAGTTTATTTTGGGTTGCTTGTTGTGGCTTGTTATGGTTTTGCCGGCGGCAGGCGACCCGTTGTATGAAGCGGATGTCAATGTGGATATAACGGCGGAAAATGTAGCTGTGGCAAAAAAGCAGGCGATGGCCAAAGCCGTGCGCGACGGGTTGAATGAGGTTATTTTAAGCATTAGCACGGCGCAAAGCGCGGAAGAAATCGGCAAATTGAATGATAATCAGTTGCAGCATTTTATTTCCGGCGTGATGGTGTTGATGGAAAAATCTTCAGATGTGCGCTATATTGCCGATTTGCGGGTTAGCGTTAATGAAGAAGTCTTAAAGGCGTATTTGCAAGAAAATAATCTGCCGTTGGTTGTCGGCGAAGAACAGAATGTATTGGCTGTTCCTTTATTGGAAAAAGAGGATGGCAGTATTGATTTGTGGGGCGATGACAATATTTGGCGTCAGGCTTTTCAACAAAGGCGGGATATTCGCAAAGGGAATCTGGCTATTCACGATATTGAGAAGAATCTCGGCAATATTACGGCCGTGGAGGCTGTTCGCATTTTTGATATGACAGATGCGGAATATAATGATTTGGCGGCGTTTAACAATGTTACCGGGATATATGTCCTTAAATATTCGCTTAAAGATAATAAAGTGTATATTAAGAATTTTCCCGAAAGAGAGGTTTTTGAGGTTGATGTCACAGGTGTTACACCGGCGGAGGCCATAGACAAGGTTTTGCCGTTTTTTAAAGATGCAAAAAAGGCGGCGTCCGTTGCTATGGAAATGCCCCAGGTTGAAGAGAAGATTGAGGCCGTGTATACATATCCGAAATTGGGTAATTGGCTGGCTTTGAAGAGATTGTTGGAAACGTATCCTCAAGTTGGTGAGGTTAAAGTTGTTTCCATGGCGAATGGAAAGGTTCATTTTAGTTTTATATTCAGCGGCGTTTGGGAAAAATTGCAAACGCATTTGGCAATGAGCGGTTATAATTTGCGTCAAGAAGGAGGATATTATGCCATCTATTAAAGCGGTAAATAATCAGACAAGCCGTTTTTATGTTAATCCATATATGTGGTTTGTTATTTTTTTCATATTTTTTGCGTTTTTGTATATGCTACGGTCGGTGTTGATGCCATTTGTGGCGGGTATTCTGCTGGCTTATTTGCTTGACCCGCTGACAACGAAATTGCAAAAATGTAAGATATCACGGACCTGGGCGACGATATTAGTCTGCTGTTTGATGATATTGATTTTGTTGCCGGCAATTTTTCTGTTTTTGGGAATGGTTGAAAATCAGGTTACGTTGCTTATTCAGGCAACACCGAAATATATGGCGATATTGGTGGAAAAGCTGCGGCCGATGCTGCAACATCTGACAGAGCGGTTTCCCGGATTGGTCAACGGCAATCTTGAGCAGGTGATTAAAGGTAATATCGGCAACGGGATTAAATTTGCCGGAACGTTATTAAAAGGGATTTTGGCAAACGGATTTGCGGTAATTAACCTGCTGTCGTTGATTTTGATTACACCGATTGTTACATTTTATATGTTGCGCGATTGGGATCCGTTTGTAAAGAAAGTTGAGGAATTATTGCCGCAAAAGTCTAAAAAAGGCATTATGGAAAGCTTGAAAGAAATTAATGTGATTATTGCCGGGTTTATCCGCGGGCAGTTGAGCGTCTGTCTGATTTTGGGGCTTTATTATTCTATCGGTTTGAAGCTTGTCGGGTTGGAACTCGGGTTGCTAGTCGGTTTTATTGCCGGTATTATCTCGTTTATTCCATACGTCGGCTCAATAACCGGGTTTGTGCTGGGGGTTATTTTGGCTTTTGCGCAGTTTGGAGATGTTACGCACGTTATGTATGTTGTGGCGGTCTTTCTCAGTGGACAGTTTATTGAGGGGAATTTCCTGACGCCGAAATTAGTCGGGGAAAATGTCGGACTGCATCCGGTGTGGGTAATGTTTGCCTTGTTGGCCGGCGGCGTTCTGTTGGGCTTTCTCGGTTTAATGCTGGCGGTGCCGGTGGCGGCAATTATCGGCGTGTTGGTCAGAAATATGATAAAACGCTATAAACAGAGTTCGCTGTATTTGGAATAAATAGGCGAATGCTATAAAAAAAGCCTTTTTCATCTCTGAAAAAGGCTTTTTTTGTAACTCGGGCAAAGGTTAAAGCTGTTTTACCATACGGACGAAGTTTATACCTCTTTCTTCAAATAAATCGCCTTCTTGCCTGAAGCCAAGTTTTTCATAAAAGCTGACAACCGAAAGCATGGCGTGCATAACCATTTGGGAATAGCCGATTTCTTTGGCGGTCTTTTCTGCATAAGCAATCAGTTTTTTGCCAATACCTTCGTGTTGACGGGATTCATCAACGGCAACCTGCATGATGCGGATTTCTTCGCTGTCAACCGGAACCATAATCAAACCGCCGATAAGTTCGTCAGTAGAAGAATCTATGCAACCGATATGTAGAAAGCCGGCTTCCTGCTCACGAAAGGAATCGAGAAATTTCAGCCCCAAAGGTTGCAATAGAACTTTGTAGCGCAAGTCAAGCAATTCCTGATAACGTCCCGAGCCAAATTCTATGTCAATAAATTTAATCATATCAGCCTCCCAAGTTGCGTGCAAAATAATTGATGGGAATATTTAAACACAGTTTTTAACGAGTTGCAACAGGAAAGTATAAAATCTGTTGCGTTCACGGATTTTTTCCTTTATGACAGAGGTAAGTTCGGATAATTTTTAACAAATAAGGAAAGTCAGATGCAAGATTTGGCGAAAATCAGAAATTTTGCGATTATTGCCCATATTGACCACGGTAAATCAACCATTGCCGACCGGATAATTGAGATGTGCGGCGGTTTAGAGCGCCGGGAAATGACGGAGCAGGTGTTGGACTCGATGGATATTGAGCGCGAAAGGGGAATTACTATCAAAGCTCAGACCGTGCGGCTTAAATATAAGGCAAAAGACGGGGATGAATATCTGCTTAATTTGATTGATACACCGGGACACGTTGATTTTTCATACGAAGTGTCGCGTTCGCTGGCTGCGTGCGAGGGATCTGTCCTGGTGGTTGACGCGACGCAGGGCGTTGAGGCACAGACGCTGGCGAATGTGTATCTGGCGATTGATAATAATCATGAGATTGTTCCGGCTTTAAATAAGGTTGATTTGCCATCGGCAGATGTGGAAAAAGTTAAATCGCAGATTGAAGATGTTATCGGGATTGACGCAAGCGGAGCGGTGGAAACTTCAGGAAAGACCGGCTTGGGAATCGGTGAGTTGTTGGAGGCAATCGTGCATCAGCTTCCGGCGCCGAAAGGCGATGCGGAGGCACCGCTTAAAGCGTTGTTGATTGACAGTTGGTATGATTCTTATTTGGGCGTTGTGATTTTGGTCAGAATTAAAGACGGCGTGTTGCGCAAAAAGCAAATTATCAGAATGATGAGCAACAATGCGGTTTATACGGTGGACAGAATCGGTGTGTTTACGCCGAAAATGCAAGATGTTGAAGCGTTGTCTGCCGGCGAGGTGGGGTATATTACCGCAAGCATTAAGAGTGTCGGCGATTGCCGCGTAGGGGATACGATTACGGATAACAAGCGGCCGTGCGAAACGGCGTTGCCGGGTTTTAAACCTTCGGTACCGGTGGTCTTTTGCTCAATATTTCCGGTGGACAGCAGCCAATATGAGGCATTGAAAGACGCATTGGCAAAATTAAAGCTTAATGACGCCAGCATAGATTATCAGAATGAAAATTCGGCGGCGTTGGGACTCGGCTTCCGTTGTGGTTTTCTCGGCCTTTTGCATATGGAGATAATCCAAGAAAGAATCGGACGTGAATTTGATTTGGATATTATAACGACGGCACCATCGGTGGCTTATAAAATCAATCTTACCAAAGGGGAAACGATTATGTTGCATAATCCGGCAGATATGCCTGATTTGTCGACAGTGGCGTCAATTGAGGAGCCGATGGTGCGTGCGACAATTCTGGTGCCGGATACATATTTAGGTGCGGTGCTTAAACTTTGTACCGAACGGCGCGGCGTGCAGCAGGAGCTAACATACGTCGGTTCGCGCGCAATGGTTGTTTATCATATTCCGCTTAATGAGATTGTGTTTGATTTTTATGACAGGTTAAAATCAATTACCAGCGGTTATGCCAGCTTTGATTATGAAGTTGTCGGTTACGAGCAGTCGGATTTGGTGAAAGTGCAGATTTTGATAAATGAAGAGCCTGTTGACGCATTGGCGTTTTTATGCCATCGGAGCGAGGCCGAATCGCGCGGACGGCAGATTTGCGAGCGTTTGAAAGATTTGATACCGCGGCATTTGTTTAAAATTCCGATACAAGCGGCTATCGGCGGGCGTGTTGTGGCGCGGGAAACGATTTCCGCCATGCGCAAAGACGTGACGGCAAAATGTTATGGCGGCGACGTGACGCGTAAACGCAAATTGCTTGACAAACAGAAAAAAGGCAAGCAGAGAATGCGTCAGTTTGGCAAAGTTGAAGTACCGCAGTCGGCATTTATTGAAGCGCTCCGGATTGGCGATAATTAAGTACGGTTATTCGTAAAAAGTGTTATTTTACTTCAAAACGGCGTAATGTATTGGCTTTGGCGAGTGTTTTTTCCTGTTCTGAATTAGTTGGGAGTTTGTGGCGACGTTCCAAAACCCGCAATTCCATACCATAGTCTGCATAGAGTTGTTTGAATTTGGGCAAATCCGAATCCGGATAGGGGATATCTGCCAAAAGTTCTTTTAAGCTTTTTTGTTTTAACTTTTCAAGCGGCGATATGGCGGCGGCAGTTGTTGCGGCTGTTTTTTTCTGAGGAGGAACGGGCGAATCGTCAAGTGTGTATTGTTGAACTTTTTTTTCTATCTCCGGTGATGCAATAATCTGCTTCTTCGGCGTTGTCGGCTGGGCGGTGGCCGTTGCTTTTGAGGCGGATTGCGTTTGAGGTTGAGCATACTGGCGAGCCGGAGCGGAAGATTTGCGGGTATTTTGCGGCACACTTTCAGATGTTACGGTATTTTCAAGAGTCGGGGTGCGCACTAAGTTTTGGGGTTGCGGTTTATTTGAGATTTGTTTGATTGCTGTCGGGGTATCCGATGATGCAGGTTGTGTGTCTTCTACCGGTTTTGTGTGGCGGGGGCGCATTAAACGGATATCCGGAACCTGGCGGTTTTGTTGCAAGGCGCCTTGCGGCATGAAAAAGGCATATCGGGCGGATTCATTTGTAGCGGCTGATGATTTGTCTGTAAAAAAGCTGGACAACAACAGGCAAATTATATATATGTATTTCATAACTGAATCCCCGAACAGGTGGTTGGTATGGGAGTATTTTAGATGGAAAAAGTTTTTTTTACCTTAATTTTCAGCGTAATGACGGTTAATTTTGCGTTGGCGGCAGATGATACGGACAGGTATATGCGGGAATGTTTGAGCATTATTTCGGCTCCGAAAGTTAAGGTGACGTCCTCATACGGAAAACTAAAATATAATTTTGAAAAGGATAGTCGGTATTTGCGGGAAGAAACGGCGCGGAAGTATAAAGAAAAAGGGCTTGAGATTCCGGAAGGGTTTGAGCCGGTCGGATTGACAAAGGTGCGCGATGGTTTTACGGTGAATATGAATGTCGGCCAAGCGGAAATAAGCCATGGCTATATGTGTTTGTATCCGCAGAATATTGATGTCCACTTGGGATTTTATGTGCCAACGATTTATATTTTGAAGGATTTGGATAAATCTTCCTGTACATACGAGGTGGCATTAAGGCATGAAAAAACGCATATGCAGATATATCTGGAAGCATTGGATTATTTTTTGCCGGAATTAAAAAAAGCGTCGGATGGATTGTTTGAAAAGGTGGGCGTGCGGATTGCGGCACCTGATGAACACACCCCTACGATTGCTGAACAGTTGCATGAAGATTATGTTAATGCCCTTAATGAAAAAGTGGAAGCGTGGCGGCAGGAAGTGGAAGCGGAACAGCTTAAGCTTGATACTCCGGAACAATATTTGCTGGAAAGCAAACTTTGCGAACGGGTTGAGGCTGCGCGGAAGCGGTAAGTTCTCCGGTAGGGCGCGGAAACTAGCAGCCAAAATCTTTTTTGAGCCCGTCAATGCACGCTTCTATTCCTTTATAAGCGACGTCAATAAATGGCATATCTTTGGCGGAATTGCTGCCGTAGTAGATGCGAACCGTCGTCATACCGCATTGTTTGGCAAAATCAAGGTTGGAGTAGCTGTCATCTACGAAAATGCAATCGGCAGGCGCAACGTTGATTGTCCGGCAGAGCCTTTTATATACATCAGCGTTTTCGTTCTTTTTGTAGACATCAAAATCTTCAACAGAGAAAAAACGCTCAGCGAAGAAATCATAAAGGCCAATGTGTTTTAATATTTTTTCACATATATCTTTAGAGGAAGTGGAAAAAATGTATTGCGGGCATTTGAGACTCGCCAGACGGGCAGGCAAACCTTCGTATGGGGCGATGGTTTTAATCAGTTCGCTTTTATAGTTATGGTAGGAAATGTATAAATCTTTATGCGGAATACCGTATTCGCGGGAGAAAATTTCCAACCCGTCGCGGTATGTGGCGTATGATTCTTTGACTTTTTCCGTGGCTGTCCGGAAATCCAGCGGGATGTTAAATTCTTCAATTGCTGCTTTGGCGGTTGCTTCGTTTAGTTTGTTTTTATATTCGTCTGTTTCAAAATAAAGCGTATTGTCTAAGTCCCATATTATTGTTTTAGGCAATTTTATTCTCCCTGAAATTTTATCCGCGGGCTATATTAAAGGTATCTTGAGTTAAGGTCAACAGTTTTTGTGATGAAAATAAATTTTATCTTGAGGGAGAAAAAGCTGTTAGTAACAGGTTTAAAAAATTTGGAGGGTGGTTATTGACCTTTAAAAAAAAAAAAATTGTTTTTATTTTAATGCGATATGGAAAAAAGGAAAAAAACGGAGGATGAAAGCTTGCCAAACGAGGTGTTTTTTTTATGATAGGGACAGCTTTCGGGAGAGGGATAAAAAAAGTATTTTTACAATATATAGTATATTTTTACCGTTTGTTAACACTATATGTAGTAGGATGCTTCTAAGAGCGAAAGCTGGTAAAACTATTAAATGACAAAGAAGGGAAGAATAAAAAATGGCCAATAACGAGTTGCAAGTGCCGGCGGCAAAAAAATATAAAATGCCGTTTAAAAGCATAACCAAAAGAGATGGAACGCTCGCAGATTTTGACGGAGAAAAGATTTATAACGCTATTTTGCGGGCGGGTGAGACAACGACGGAGTTTGATGCCGATGATGCCTGGCTGTTGACAGCGCAGGTTATGAAGATTTTATCACACAAGTTTGACGAATCTTTGCCGTCAGTTGAAGATATACAAGATGTTGTTGAGCAGGTGCTTATTTCTTCCAATTACTTCAAAACGGCGAAGTCTTATATTCTGTATCGCGATAAAAGGAACAGAATGCGCGGCGATGGCAAAACGGTTATTGATGTTGAAAGCTCGGTTAATGAGTATTTGGAACATTTGGACTGGCGTATTAAAGAAAATGCCAATCAGGGATATTCCAACGGCGGGTTGATTTTGAATGTATCCGGCAAAGTTACGGCAAATTACTGGCTGTCACACGTTTATCCGGCAGAAGTCGGCGAAGCGCACCGTAACGGCGATATTCATATCCATGATTTGAGTATGTTGGCCGCCTATTGTGCCGGTTGGTCTTTGAAGAATCTGTTGCGTGAAGGTTTTAACGGCGTGCCGGGGAAAGTTGAGGCAGGCGCTCCGAAACATTTGTCTTCCGCGGTCGGGCAGATGGTAAACTTTATGGGGACTCTGCAAAATGAATGGGCCGGCGCGCAGGCGTTTTCATCAGTTGATACATATTTAGCGCCGTATGTCCGGAATGATAAGCTGACATACGAACAGGTTGAACAGTGTATGCAGGAACTGATTTATAATCTGAATGTTCCTTCCCGTTGGGGGTCGCAAACGCCGTTTACCAATTTTACGTTTGACTGGGTATGCCCGGAGGATTTGCGCAACGAACACCCGATTATCGGCGGTGTTGAGCAGGAGTATACATACGGTGATTTAAGCGAAGAAATGGCGATGATAAACAAAGCTTATATCAACGTAATGATGCAGGGCGATGTAAAAGGACGGCCGTTTACTTTTCCGATTCCGACGTATAATATGACTTGGGATTTTCCGTGGGAAGATGAAAATACGGAGCTGCTGTTTGAAATGACGGCAAAATATGGCCTGCCTTATTTTCAGAACTTCCTTAATTCATCATTGAAGCCGGGGCAAATTCGTTCAATGTGTTGCCGTTTGCAACTGGATTTGCGCGAATTGCTGGCCAGAGGCAACGGCTTGTTCGGATCTGCTGAGCAGACGGGTTCTGTCGGGGTGGTGACGATAAATTGCGCAAGACTCGGATATGTTTATAAAGGCAATGAAGCCGGATTGTTTGCACGAGTTGACGAATTGATGAATATTTCGCGGACATCGCTGGAAATTAAACGGAAGGTTATCCAACGCCTGATTGATAACGGTTTGTTCCCGTTTACCAAACGCTACCTTGGCTCTTTGCGTAACCATTTTTCGACTATCGGCGTTAATGGTATGAACGAGATGATTCGCAACTTTACCAATGATGAGCATAATATTGCCGATGCCTGGGGACAGGCTTTTGCTGAGAAGTTTTTGGATTTTGTTCGCGACCGGCTGGTTAAATTTCAGGAAGAAACGGGACATATGTATAATTTGGAGGCGACTCCGGCTGAAGGTGCGACGACGCGTTTTGCCCGGGAGGATAAAAAGCGTTATGTCGGGATTATCCAAGCAGGGACTCCGGATGCGCCGTTTTATACAAATTCGTCGCAACTTCCGGTCGGCTATACGGACGATCCTTTTGAAGCTCTTGATCTGCAGGCCAGACTGCAGACTAAATACACGGGAGGAACGGTGCTTCACCTTTATATGAATCAGCGTATTTCTTCTGCTAAAGTTTGTCGTGATTTTGTGAAGAAGGTTCTGGCTAATTACCGTCTGCCTTATATCACGATTACTCCGACGTTCTCAATATGTCCGAAGCACGGGTATATTGCCGGAGAACATGAGTTCTGCCCGATTTGCGATGAAGAAAAAAAGGCAGAGAAGTTAAAAATGCTTGCAAAAAAGCAAAAAATAGCGTAATATATTTAAATTGAAAGGGAGAAAGATGAGCGATATTATTAACATTAACGATGTAAAGTTGGATGATTCTGAAAGACAGCGTTGCGAAGTCTATACCAGAGTTATGGGTTATATTCGCCCGACGACGGAATTTAATGTCGGCAAGAAAGGCGAATATAATTCAAGATTGTGCTTCTGCGAGGATAAAGCCGTGCAGGGATGTGAGGCGAGAGAATGTGTTTGCAGAACTGAAAGCACGATGGCTCTGGCGGCTGAATAAGCCAGTGGTTTAAACAGCTACTGTTAGAAGGCTTTTGATGAGCTCTATTAGAATCGGCGGTATTGAAAAATTCAGTATCGTCGATTTTCCTAATCGGATGGCTGCTGTTGTATTTATGCAGGGGTGTCCGTGGCGTTGTCCTTTCTGCCATAATTCACATTTGCAAGATGTGAACGCCGAAACGAATATTGTATGGCGGAAATTTCTCGATTTTCTGGAGCAGAGAAAGGGAATGCTTGATGCTGTGGTCTTTTCCGGCGGCGAACCTTTGGTGCAGGAGAATCTGGTGCAGGCAATGGAAGACGTTAAGGCAATGGGCTATCAGATTGGTCTGCATACGGGCGGGTATCATCCGAAACGGTTTGAAAAAATTTTGCCGGCAGTAGACTGGGTTGGTTTTGATGTCAAGGCGCCGTTTGATGAAGAGCGATATAAAGCGGTTACCGGCGGAATTGCCGATGTTGCCAGAGTTTTGGAAAGTTTGCAGATGTTGATTGCTTCGAGGAAGGCTTTTGAGTGCCGGACAACTTGCGATCCAAGATTTTTGAATACCGATGATATTTATACAATTGCCGACTCGTTAAAAAATATGGGGGTTAAGGAATATTATCTGCAAAAATACCGTAAGGTTCCGTCAGATACAGATACGACCGATGGCCAGTGTTTGGCGTTGGTGGAAGATGAGAAGCTGCTTTTATATCTGCGGGAAAGTTTTGATATATTTGATGTGCGAAGATAAGGGAAATTTCGTTTTGAATTGCAGAAAAGCTTTTTAATCTTTTTGTTAAAAATTGAATGTCAGCGCTGCCGGGAAGGTGATTCGGCAGCGTTATTTTTGGCGTAATATTTGGAATCGTTTTTGCGTAATATCGGTTTTAATTTGCAAAAGTATATAAATTATTCTTTACATAATGATATTTACTAAATGTTAAGCGATGGTGCTTTAGTCTCAAGTCGGAATGTCCGGAGGACATTTCGGGGTTTGAAAGCCTCTCTAATGACGCCTATGTAAAGGCGAAACTTTACATGCCTTCAGTCGTAGACTGGAAGGCGGTAAAATAAGCCTCAGCGGTGAATATACCGCACTGTTCATTAGCAGACTTTCAACTTCCAGTCATCTTCTAATCAAGATGGCTTTTTCTATAACCATTGGGAAAAAAGGAAGTGTGATATGAGAAAGTTCTTACTCTTGTCCGGAGTCTTTTTCTGTTTAATTTGCGGCTCTGCGCGGGCGGAGTATTATCGTCAGCCTGGAACGCGCTTTGTTTCTCGAACAGCGACGGCGAGTTATGTGCGTCCGTTGCTAGGGAAGGAAACGCAGCATCCGCGCTATACACTGGGGTTGGATGTCGGCAGAAATCATCTTGATTTGGAGAAGGAAGGAAATTTTAAGTATAAGAGTATAGCTGAAACTGAATATAACTTCTTTAAGCCGACGCTGGGATTTCGCTTTAATAAGAAAGTCGGAATGGAATTTTTTTATCAGCAGGCGGGAAAAGAGAATAAAGAGACACATTTTAATGGCAATAACATTGATGTCGGTGTAAAATATGCAGCGTATGGGGTGGATTTTTTATTTTATCAGCCGATAGATAAGCAATTGGATATTTTGATGTCATTGGGTGGCGCGTATTATGATTTTGATATAAATTTTGCAGCAAACGCATTGGGGTCTGGCGTTAATGTCAACGTTAAAGAAGAGTCGTTTGGCATGCGTACCGGATTGGGACTGCAGTTTAATTTGAACAGGAACTGGGCTGTTCGGGCAATGGCACATTATGTTACGATGACCGGCAGTAATGATTATGTTAAAAACATTATGGAGATGTCTCTGGGACTCCGTTACTCGTTTTAGGTGTTTGCTGTCTGATAATTTTGTTGCTGATTCAGCGTTGGTTTGAATGTCAAAACAATGTTTCGCCTAGGCAGGCTGCGTGTTATAAAATTACACTTTTTTGATGTTGCTTTGTATATTTGAAGAATAAGATGGCAAAGATGTAAAAATAAACCGTTCAAAGAGGTGTTTTTTTGTTGATAACCCCTGCTTTTTTGTAAATTTTGCTTGGTAAAATCTGAGGGTGTGCTATATTAAACTAAGCTT